>JASGDR010000066.1:0-3014 GCA_047607095.1 Caulobacter sp. | reverse complement strand
GCAGGCGACGCGTCAGGTCGGCGCTGACGGTGGCGCCGACTTCGTCATAGGCGTCGGTCGTCTCGCCGAACACCTTGCTGGTCAGCTTCAGGGTCTGCTGCGGCCGGCCCCAGTGCGGCAGGGCCACCGAGCCCTCCAGGCTCTTTTCCAGCTTGGCGACCTGGGTGGTGATGGTCGTGGTGTCGGCCCGGCGCAGGCGGTTGTAGCGGATCCATTTGACGTCGACGCCGGGGCCTTCGCTGGTCGAATAGCCGGCGCCGAGTTCGAGCGTGCGCGAAGCGCGGTCGGCCAGGGTCACCTGGATCGGGCGCAGGCCGTTCTCCAGCGCCTTGTCCTTGGGCGCCAGGGCGACCGAGACGGTGTCGTAGACCCCGGTGTCGCGCAGGCGGCGCTCCAGCTCGGCGATGTCTTCCGGATCGTAGACGTCACCTTCCTTCCAGGGGGCCAGGCGGCGCAGCCAGACGATGTTGGTGCGGCCCTTGGTCGAGAGCTCCACGCCGTCGACCTTCACCAGCTCTCCCGAGGCGATGACGAAGGTCGGGCGCACCGTGTGGTCGGCATGGTCGACGATCACCTTGCGCGGGTCGGCCATGGCGTCGGCGTAGCCCAGCTTCTGCACCTGGGCGACGGCGCGCCCCTCGGCGCCCAGAACGTCGGCGGCGCGGCCGGCAGCGCCCTCGGTCAGGCCCAGCACCGAGAAGGCGCGCTCGCGCACGCCCTCGTCCGGCGGCTCGCCCGACCATTCGATGCGGGGGTCGGCGAAGACGAACAGCTGGCCCGGCGTGACCTTGACCACCCCGCGCGGCGGATCGGCCTCGGTGACGTCGGGCTCGACGACGTAGCCGTAGTAGCCCTCGGCCCGGAGCACGGCCACGGCGTCGTCGGCGGCGTCGCGGGCGCGGCGGCGGGCTTCCGAGCGGCTGCCCGGCGGGCTGTCGGATTCGGTAAGGGCGCGCTGGATCGCCTCGCGCAGAGCGCGATCCTCGACGCCCGTGATGGTCGCCGATGGTTCGTCCGCTAACGCCTGGGACGCAACGGCCGCCACGACGGCGACCAGGCCCAGGACTGTCGTCTTACGCACCAAGCTTCAGTCCCCGCGCGGAGCGCCCCCAAGGCCTCGTGTAGTCGGGCGCTTCACGCCTGTCACGCCGCGAAATGCTGCCGGGGCGAACGATGGCGCCTTCTCAGGCCCGGCAATTGGCGCCCAAATGATGAGCAGTCGTGCGCATCGGCGGGGCGGAGCACGAAATCCGCCGCGGCCGGTCACGAGGCGTTCTAGGATTCGATCGGTCGGCGAGCTCTTCCCGCCGACCCAAGATGCGGACAATCAACGTGGACACCGGCGTGGCGGCAAAAATACAGAGCCTGGACGAGGCCCCAACCCTGCCGATGACCGGCGCGGCCTATCTGCCGGGCGTGGCTTATGACGAGATGTTCGCCGCCGGCGGCGACGTGCGGGCCCATTACGCCCCCCTGCAGACGCGGATGGCGACCCTGGGCGCCTCGGCCCTGGCCGATCGCCAGAAGACGCTGGAGCGCTCGTTCCTGCTTCAGGGCATCACCTTCACCGTCTACGGCGCGGGCAGCGCGACCGAGCGGATCATTCCCACCGACCTCTTTCCGCGAATCATCCCGGCCGCCGAATGGGCCCGGATCGAATCGGGCCTGACCCAGCGCCTGCAGGCGCTGAACATGTTCCTAGCCGACATCTACGGCGCCCAGCAGATCCTGATGGACGGCGTGGTGCCCCGCGACCTGGTGCTGGGCGCGCCCTCGTACCGGCGCGAGATGCAGAACCTCTACGTGCCGCACAAGTCGTACGCCAACGTCTGCGGCAGCGACCTGATCCGCGGCCAGGACGGCCAGTTCGCGGTACTCGAGGACAACCTGCGCGTCCCCTCGGGCGTGTCCTACATGCTGGCCAATCGGGACGCGGCCAAGCGCACCTTCCCGGGCACCTACCGCGAGGCGGGGGTCCGCCCCGTCGAGCGCTATCCCGACCTGCTGCTGGCCACGCTCAAGAGCATGAGCGCCGACTGGCGCTCGGACCCGCAGGTCGTGGTGCTGACACCCGGCGTCTACAACAGCGCCTATTACGAGCACGCCTATCTGGCCCGCCTGATGGGCGTGCCGCTGGTCGAGGGCCGCGATCTCGTGGTCCACGACAACATGGTCTACATGCGCACCACCACGGGCCTGCGCCGGGTGGACGTGATCTATCGCCGGGTCGACGACGACTTCATCGACCCCCTCACCTTCCGCCGGGATTCGTCGCTGGGGGCGGCGGGTCTGTTCAACGCCTATCGCGCCGGCAACGTGGTGATCTGCAACGCCCCGGGCACGGGCGTGGCCGACGACAAGGCCGTCTACGCCTTCGTCCCGGACATCATCCGCTACTACCTGGGCGAGGACCCGATCCTGCCCAACATCGAGACCTATCTCTGCCGCGAGAAGAGCCAGCTCAGCCACGTGCTGGCCAATCTCGACAAGCTGGTGGTCAAGGCCGTCGGCGCCTCGGGCGGCTACGGCATGCTCGTGGGCCCCCACGCCAGCGCCCAGGAGCGCGCCGAGTTCGCCGAGGCGCTGAAGGCCGATCCGAGCAACTACATCGCCCAGCCGACGATCCAGCTTTCGACCGCGCCGTGCCTGGTCGACGGCCGCATCGAACCGCGCCACGTCGACCTGCGCCCGTTCATTCTGTGCGGCGAGAAGACCATCGTCACGCCCGGCGCCCTCACCCGCGTGGCGCTCAAGCGCGGCTCGCTGGTCGTGAACTCCAGCCAGGGCGGCGGCTCCAAGGACACCTGGGTGCTGGCCGAGGAGAACGGCCATCACAACGGCGCCGGCCCGTCCAACGGTCACAAGGGGAACGGCCAATGATGCTGGCTCGGGTTGCAGACAGCCTCTACTGGCTGGGCCGCTACATCGAGCGCGCCGAACACCTGTCGCGCCTGTCGAGCGTGATGCTGAACGCCACGCTGGACCAGACCGATTCCGGCGTCCAGGCCGTGTGG
>JASGDR010000065.1:0-5239 GCA_047607095.1 Caulobacter sp. | reverse complement strand
GATCCTGGCGCGGGTCAGGTCGCGCAGGGCGGCGAACGGATCTTGCGGGCTGGGCGGGGGCTCAGGCTTCACGCAGCCCCTCCGCGATCAGGCGCCCGCCGCCCGCCCACTGCTCGATCGGCACGATCCGCCCCTCGGCGTCGGACAGCCCAAGCTTGGACAGCCAAACCTCGAATTCCGGCGCGGGGCGCAGGCCCATCACCTCGCGCGCGTAGAGCGCGTCGTGGAAGCTGGTGCTCTGGTAGTTGAGCATGATGTCGTCGGCGCCGGGCACGCCCATGACGAAGTTGACGCCCGCCACCCCCAGCAGGGTCAGCAGGTTGTCCATGTCGTCCTGATCGGCGGCGGCGTGATTGGTGTAGCAGACGTCCACCCCCATCGGCAGGCCCAGGAGCTTGCCGCAGAAGTGATCCTCCAGCGCTGCGCGGATGATCTGCTTGCCGTCGTAGAGATATTCCGGGCCGATGAACCCGACCACGGTGTTGACCAGCAGCGGTCGGAAAGGGCGGGCCACGGCGTAGGCGCGCGCCTCCAGGGTCTGCTGGTCCACGTCGTGGTGCGCGCCCGCCGACAGGGCCGAGCCCTGTCCGGTCTCGAAATACATCACGTTGTCGCCGATCTCGTGGCGCGCCAGTCCCAGGGTCGCCTCGTGCGCCTCCCGCAAGATCGCCAGATTGACCCCGAAGCCCTCGTTGGCCGCCTGGGTCCCGGCGATGGACTGGAAGGTCAGATCGACCGGCGCGCCGGCCTCGATCAGCTCGATGGCGTTGGTGACATGGGTCAGCACGCAGCTCTGGGTCGGAATCTCCAGCCGCTGGCGGATCTCGTCGATCAGCACCAGAAGGCGGTGGGCGATCTCGACGCTGTCGGTCGCGGGATTGATACCGATCACCGCGTCGCCGCAACCCATCGACAGGCCATCGAGGATCGAGGCGGCTATGCCGCGCGCGTCGTCGGTGGGATGGTTGGGCTGCAGGCGCACGCCCAGGCGGCCCGCCAGGCCCAGCGTGGTGCGAAAGGCGCTGACCACCCGCATCTTGTAGGCCACGGCGATCAGATCCTGATTGCGCATCAGCTTGCTGACCGCGGCCGCCATCTCAGGGGTCAGGCCCGGGGCGACGGCGGCCAGGCCGCGGGCGTCGGTCGTGTTTGAGAGTAGCCACTCGCGAAATTGGCCGAGAGTCATGTGCGAGATGGGGGCGAAGGCGACCGGATCGTGGCTGTCGATGATCAGCCGCGTCACCGCGTCGTCCTCGTAGGGAATGACCAGGTCCTCCAGCAAGGTCCTGAGCGGAAGGTCGGCCAGGACGTAGCGCGCCGCCACACGCTGCTGGGCGCTTTCGGCGGCGACCCGGGCGAGTTGATCGCCCGAGCGCGCCGGCGTGGCCGCGGCCAGCAGATGTTTGAGGTCCCGGAAAACGTAACGGGTCCCCGCGAGGTCGCTGACGTACATCGTCCTGGCCGGCCGTTCAGTAGCGCCAGGTCAGCTCGACCCCGTAGGTGCGAGGCTGGCCATACTTGCCGAAGATGGTGGTGAAGGCGTCCGGCGCGGTGCCCAGGTCGTAAAGCTTGTCGAACAGGTTCTGGGCGTAGCCGGCCAGTTCCCAGCGAGCATCCTGCGTGCGCACGCCGGCCCGCAGATTGACCAGCGTATAGGACTTCTGCCGGAACACCGCCGCGTTCGACGAGTCCGAATACTGCGACCCGTGGAAGTTGGCCGTCACCCGTCCAAAGCCGGTGAGGGCGTCGGTGACCGGGTGCTCGTAATCCACCGTCGCCGAGGCCGTGACCTTGGGCGCGTATTCCAGGCGGTTGCCCGAATAGTCCACGCCCAGGCCGCCGCCGTCGCTGAACTCCTTGTAGACGGCGTGCAGCCAGGCGGCGCTGAGGTCGATGGTCAGGCCCCTCAGCGGCGCGATCAGCACCGAGGCCTCCGGCCCGTAGGTCTCGACCTTGCCCGCGTTGGTGAGGGCCAGTTCGATCTGGGCCGGTGTGCTGTTGGGAATGATCCGAAACTGGCTGACCTGGTAGTTCTTGTAGGTGGCGTAGAACACGTCGGCGCTCACCGTGACCATGCGGCCCGGCGTGCGGTATTTGACGCCCGTCTCGTAGCTGTCGACGGTTTCCTTGCCCAGGTGCAGGTCGCCGGCCAGTTGGGTGGTGGTCAGATAGTCGGCGTTGAAGCCGCCGGATTTCACGCCGCGGGCGTACTTGGCGTAAACTGTGGTGTCGGTCGCCGGCTTCCAGGTCAGGCCCACGCTGGGCGACAGCGACTGCTCGTTCATGCTGTCCTGATAGCCATCGATGACCGCCAGGTTGGTGATCGGCGGACCAAGGTCGGACTGCTGATTGATCGTCAGCTTCTTGGTCTCGTAGTTGTAGCGCAAGCCGGTGTTCAGGGTCAGGCCCGGCAGGAACTCGTAGTCGACGGCCGCGAAGGCGGCGTAGGTGGAGTTGTCGACCGACGGGTTGGTGCGGATCTTGGAATAGGCCGGCACGCCGAGCAGCGGCGCCAGCGAGGTGTAGGTCAGCCGACGGTCGTTCTCGCCCTTGTTGTTCAGGAAGAACAGACCCGCCACATAATGCAGTTTGCCGCCGCCATTGTCGGTGAAGCGCAGCTCCTGGCTGATGGTCTTGTAGTTGTCGTAGTAATTGAAGATCGCGAAGTCCAAGGGACCGTGGTCCAGGTCCACGTTCCAGTTGCGATAGGCGTTGCGGTAGCCGGTGATCGAGGTGACCGTGACCGGACCCAGGTCGTAGTTGACTGTTAGGCCCAGACCCCAGTTTCGGTTCAGGTCGCGCTCGGGGTAATCGTCGTCGGTGACGAAGGGCTGGTCGGCGGGCGGGGTCGGCGTGCCGCCGGTGTTGAAGGTGTCCGAGCGCGCCTCGCCGTTCACCTTGTGCGACAGCTGCCGCGAATAGTCGGCCGAAATGTCGATCTTCAGCTTCTCGTTGGGCACGATCCGCAGCTGGGCGCGGCCGCCGTAGGTGTTGAGGTCGTCGACATTCTTGTCGAGCGTGACGTTGTGGGTAAAGCCGTCGCGGTTCTCGTACGACGCGCCCAACCGCAGGAAGACCTTGTCTTCGACCAGCGGCATATTGGCCATGCCGATCAGCTTGACGTCGTCCTTGTTGCCGTACGAGCCGACGACCTTGCCCTCCACGGTGTTGGACGGCGCCTTGGTCACCAGATTGACCGCGCCCGAGACGGTGTTTTGTCCGTAGAGATACCCTTGAGGGCCGCGCAGCACTTCCACGCGTTCCAGGTTGGTCAGGACGGCGTCGGCCGCCATCGGCTGACCGATATAGACCCCGTCCAGATAGATGCCGGTGCGCGTGTCGAAGGCCACGGTGCGGCCGCCGCCGCCCACGCCGCGGATATAGACGGTGCGGACCGACACGTTGTCGCTGACCTGGAAGTTGGGCACCAGGGTCTGCAGTGCGCCTAGCTCGGTGATGTTGCTCTTGGCCAGCGAGTCCGCCGACACCGCCGCGATGGAGATCGGCACGTCGAGCAGCTTCTGTTCGCGCTTTTGGGCGGTGACGATGATCTCGCCGACAACCTCCGAGGAGCCTGTTTCTCGAGCTTGCGCCGCAGTGAATGCCGATAGGCAGCTTGCTGCAAGCAAAAGTGAAATTACTCGCTGCCCTTTTACAGGGCGTCGAGGTTGAGCTATCCCATGAATACTCGTCATCTCATGCTCCCGCCGAATCTGGTGACGATCGATCCGATCGTCTGCATTCCAGTTATACTTCGGCGGCGCGCCGCTATCTTCTCGCTGTGACCATATTTGTGTTTTTGTGACCGATATGTTGATTATTTGTTCAGAAGGCTGACCGCCGCAGGCAAAAGCGCGGCATCTCCGACCGCCAGCACACGGCCATCGCCATCCAGGCGCAGCGGCTGACCAGACCAGTCGGTGATGCGGCCGCCGGCGCCTTCGATCACGGGCGTCAGGGCGGCCCAGTCCCAGGGCTTCAGGCCGCCTTCGGCGATGATGTCGATATGGCCCAGAGCCAGCAGGCCGTAGGCGTAGCAATCGCCGCCCCACGACACCCGGCGCGCGGCGGCGGCCAGACGGCTCCAGCCCGGCGCTTCGTCGCCGGCCACCATGTCTGGAGCCGTGCAAGACATCTCCGCTTCGCTGATCGTCTGGCAGGCGCGTGTCCCGACCTCGCCGAACAGGGGGCCGGTGAAGCGCGTGGCGCGGCCGGACACGCCCAGCCAGCGCTCGCCGGTGACCGGCTGGTCGATCAGGCCCAGGATCGGGCGATCGCCATCCAGCAGGGCGATCAGGGTGCCGAAGACCGGGCGGCCGGTGATGAACGCCCGGGTGCCGTCGATCGGATCGATCACCCAGCGCAGGCGTGCGTCCGGTCGCGAGGTGCCGTGCTCCTCTCCGATCAGGCCGTGTTCCGGAAAGGCCGTCTCCAGCACGTCGCGGATGGCCCGTTCGGCCTCACGGTCGGCGATGGTCACGGGGCTTTCGTCGGACTTGCTGTGGCTGGCCAGGCGGGTGCGGAAATGAGGGCGCACGACGGCGGCTGCGGCTTTGGCGGCGGCCTCGGCGGCGGCGACGAAGCGGTCGAACTGATCTTCCAGGTCGGTCATGTCAAACTTGTTCAAAGCTTCCAAAGCGCCGCCTCCCAGGCCGGATCGCGCAGCTTGGCGCGCCCCATCTGGCAGAGGGTTTTCGAGTATTTTCGGAAATCGAAGGGGATCGAGGAGACCTTGGACTGGAGGGCCGCCCACATCGCCCAAGAGATGCAGACAACCGGACCATAGAGGTGTGTCCGGGTCGCCAGGGCCGCGTCGGGCGCGCCCGCGTAGTCGGCCGCCAGTTCGGCGGCCTGGTCGGCGCCGGGGTGACCCATGGCGATCATCGCCAGATCCCAGGCGGGGTCGTTATTGGCCGCATACTCCCAGTCGATCACCCGGATATCGCCGGCGTCGTTGATCATGAAGTTGGCCGCGTAACTGTCGTTGTGGCAGACGCCAAGGGCGGGATTTGCACGATCGACGGCGGCCTTGACGCGGTCGCACTGCCACAACAGTTGGTCCAGGTCGCGCGGCGCGATCGCGCCATGTTCGCGCACCAAGGCGATGCGGGTTTCCAGTTGCGCGAAAGCCGTCCGCGTCTCCGAGATCAGCGGCGCCCCATGCATCTGACGGTAATGGGCCATGAGGCGCTTGCGGACATCGCGCTTGAGCAGGTCCTCGGTGTGGACGTTGCGATAG
>JASGDR010000064.1:0-5341 GCA_047607095.1 Caulobacter sp. | reverse complement strand
GTGGATTGGTAATTGTAATGCCCCAGGACTGGCGCGGCCGCGTTTCTGGGGGGAAACGCCGTCGGGCGCCTCGGGGCCCCGGGCGCCGGACGGCTTTGCCTTCCAAGACGCGCGGCCGCGCCTGTTCTGGAAGAGCCCATGTCCGATTCCGCCAAATACGATCGTCGCCAGCTGCTGGCCGGCGCGACCGCCGCCGCCGTCTCCACGGCCCTGCCGGCCATGGCCGCGCCCAGGAAGGCCGAGCGCGACAAGCTCTACGCCCTGTTCGACGCCTTTTTCGACGAGGACCTGAGCGAAAGCCCCGAACAGGCCACCAACCTCGGCCTGGACAACGGCGCCCACGCCGGCGCGCGCACGAAGCTGGGCGATCGCTCGATCGCCGCCTGGATCAAGGAGCGCAAAGAGCCGGCCGCCCGTCTCAAGCGCCTCAAGACCATCGACCGCAAGGCGCTGTCGGGCGAGGACGCCGTCAACTACGACACCGCCGCCTACTATTACGGCGCGCGCGACAAGGCCTCGGGCTTCGACTACGGGGCGGTGTCGCGTCCGTTCGTGGTGACCCAGTTCTACGGCGGCTACTCCTCGGTTCCGAGCTTCCTCGACAACAAGCACGAGGTGAAGTCGGCGGCCGACGCCGACAGCTATCTGGCCCGCATGGCCGGTTTCGCCGGCGTGCTCGACCAGGAGAGCGAGCGGGTGCGGGCCGACGCGGCCAAGGGCGTGATCCCGTCGGACTTCATCCTCGACAAGGCCATCGGCCAGCTGAAGCAGTTCCGCGCCCTGCCGCCGGAGAAGAACGTGCTGGTGGCCTCGATGGCCCGCCGCGCCAAGGCCTATGGCGACTACGACGCCAAGGCCGCGGCCCTGCTGGCCAGCGCCATCCACCCGGCGCTGGACCGCCAGATCGAGACCCTGACCGCCGTTCGCGCCAAGGCCGTGCACGACGCGAGCATGAGCCGCTTCAAGGACGGCGAGGCTTTCTACGCGGCCCTGCTGCGCATCTACACCACGACGGAAAAGGCGCCCGACGAGGTCCACCGCCTGGGCCTGGACGAGGGGGCGGAGATCCAGGCGCGGATGGACGAGATCCTGAAGAAGCGCGGCTTCACCCAAGGCTCCGTCGGCCGGCGCATGGCGGCGCTGAAGGACCTGCCGGGCGAGGCCTATCCCAACACCGACGAGGGGCGCGCCCAGATCCTCGAATATTGCAATCGGCTGATTGCGGAGATGCAGCCCAAGCTGCCGCAGTGGTTCGGGATCACCCCGAAGATCCCCGTCGAGGTGCGCCGCATCCCGCCCTACACCGAGGCCGGCTCGTCGGGCGGCTATTACGAGCGTCCGCCGCTGGACGGCTCGAGGCCGGGGGCCTTCTACATCAACCTGCGCGACACGGCCGAACGCCCGCGCTACGCGCTGCCGACCCTGACCTATCACGAGGCCGCGCCGGGCCATCACTTCCAGCTGGCCCTGACCGCCGAGGGCAGCCTGCCGCGCTTGCGCCAGAACATGTTCTTCTCGGCCAACACCGAGGGCTGGGCGCTCTACGCCGAGCAGGTGGCCATGGAGATGGGCCTCTACGAGAACGACGACCTGGGCCTTCTGGGCATGTACCAGGCGCGCCTGTTCCGCGCCTCGCGCTGCGTGGTCGACACCGGCATTCACGCCAAGGGGTGGAGCCGCGAGAAGGCGATCGCCTACATGATCGAGACCGGCGGCGACGATGAAGGCCGCGTCACCCGCGAGGTCGAGCGCTATTGCGCCAATCCCGCCCAGGCCTGCTCCTACAAGGTCGGCCATACCGTCTGGGCGGCCCTGCGCGAGCGGACCAAGCAGCGCCTCGGCGGCAAGTTCGACATCCGCCGCTATCACGATACCGCCCTGCTGGTCGGCCCCACGCCGCTGACCGTGCTGGAAGGCGTGGTGGACGCCTGGTCGGGGTGACGACGCCGGATTGAGTTCTCGTTTTGTTCGTATAGATTTGAGGCGCTTCGATCATCGATCGGAGCGCCTTTCCGTTTCGGACGATCGGGTGGCGGCTTCGTTCGCCATTGATTGTCTCCTCTGGGAGACATGATATGATCGAGGTGCGCGAGACCGAGGTCTTTCGACGCTGGATGACGGATCTGCGCGACGCCATGGCCAAGGCCAGGATCGCCGCGCGGATCCGGCAACTCGCCTTCGGCCTGCTGGGCGATATCCGCCCGGTGGGAGACGGCGTCAGCGAACTGCGGGTGCATGTGGGTCCTGGCTATCGGGTCTATGTGGTCCAGCAAGGAGGGGTCCTGATCGTGGTGCTGTGCGCCGGCGACAAGGGTTCGCAGGCGCGTGACATCGCCAGGGCGAAGGCCATGGCTCGTGACCTTGGCCAGAACGAAGGTGATGCATGAGCATCGAGACCCGTCCTTTCGACCCCGCCCTATACGTCGAGACGCCGGAGGCGGCGGCCGCCTATCTGGACGAGGCCCTGGCGACCAACGACGCCGCTTTCATCGCGGACGCGTTGGGCGTTCTGGCCCGCGCCAAAGGCATGAGCGGGATCGCGGAGGCGGCGGGGCTGGGTCGCCAGAGCCTCTACAAGGCCCTGGCCGCCGATGGAAACCCGCGCTTCGACACCGTGCTCAAGGTGGTGGGGGCTCTGGGCCTGCGGCTTTCCACGGTTCCTGTCGCAGATTGAAGTGACCGGTAACATGAGGGCTTGAGTGGTCAGACAACCTCACCCATAGTGTCAGGCAAGACGGCGCGAAGCCGCCGTGACAAACGCTTGGGAAACGCAAGGATGACCACCACCCTTACCCGCCGCGCGCTGGGCGTCAGCCTGGCGGCTCTCGGCGCCGCCATGGCCCCGGTGGTCCGCGCCGCCCCGAAGGCGAGCAAGGCGGGCGACAAGCCCCTCTACAAGGACGCCTCCCAGCCGGTCGAGGCGCGGGTCAAGGATCTGCTGGGGCGCATGACCCTGGAGGAGAAGGCCGCCCAACTGATCGGCATCTGGCTGACCAAGGCCGCGATCCAGACCCCCGAGGGCGATTTCTCGCCGGAGACCGCCAGCAAGAACTTCCCCAACGGCCTGGGCCAGGTCTCGCGGCCGACCGACCGCAAGGGCCTGAAACCCACCAAGGAGGTCAACGCCGCCGCCGGGGCCGACGACGGCTCGATCGGCCGCGACGCCCCACAGACCGCCCGCTACGTCAACGCCGCCCAGAAGTGGGCGATGGAGCAGACGCGGCTGGGCGTTCCGATGCTGATGCACGACGAGGCCCTGCACGGCTATGCCGCCCGCGACGCGACCAGTTTCCCGCAGGCGATTGCGCTCGCCTCGACCTTCGATCCGGACCTTGTGGAGCAGGTGTTCTCGACCGCCGCCAAGGAGATGCGGGCCCGGGGATCGAACATCGCCCTGGCCCCCGTCGTCGACGTGGCCCGCGACCCGCGCTGGGGCCGCATCGAGGAGACCTACGGCGAAGACCCGCACGTCTGCGCCGAGATGGGCCTGGCCGCCATCTGCGGTTTCCAGGGCAGGACCCTGCCGCTGGCGCCCGACAAGGTGTTCGTCACCCTCAAGCACATGACCGGCCACGGCCAGCCCGAGAACGGCACCAATGTCGGCCCGGCCCAGATCGCCGAGCGCACCCTGCGCGAAAACTTCTTCCCGCCGTTCGAACGGGCGGTGAAGGAGCTGCCCGTCCGCTCGGTCATGCCCAGCTACAACGAGATCGACGGCGTGCCCTCGCACGCCAACCGCTGGCTGCTGACCGACGTGCTGCGCAAGGAGTGGGGCTACGAAGGCGCGACGATGAGCGACTATTTCGCCATCAAGGAGCTGATCACCCGCCACAAGCTGACCGACCAGATCGCGGACACCGCCGTCATGGCCATGCACGCCGGCGTCGATGTCGAGCTGCCCGACGGCGAGGCCTATGTCCTGCTGCCGCAGCTGGTGCGGGCCGGACGCATCCCGGAGGCCGAAGTCGACGCGGCCGTGGCGCGGGTGCTGCGGATCAAGTTCGAGGGCGGGCTGTTCGAAAATCCGTATACGGATGAAAAGGCCGCCGACGCCAGGACGGCGACGCCGCAGGCGGTCGCCCTGGCCCGCGAAGCGGCCCGCAAGGCGGTCGTCCTACTGAAGAACGACAAGGGCCTGCTGCCGCTGGACGGCAAGAAGATCAAACGCCTGGCCTTGCTCGGGACCCACGCCAGGGACACGCCGATCGGCGGCTATTCCGACGAGCCGCGCCACGTGGTCTCGATCCTCGAGGGGCTGACCGCGGAGGCCAAGGCGCAGGGTTTCGCCCTCGACTATGCCGAGGCCGTGCGGATCACCGAAAAGCGCGTCTGGGCCGCCGACGAGGTCAAGCTGGTCGACCCGGCGGTGAACGCCAGGCTGATCGCCGAGGCGGTCGAGGTGGCGAAAAAGGCCGACGTGGTGGTCATGGTGCTGGGCGACAACGAGCAGACCAGCCGCGAGGCCTGGGCCGACCATCACCTGGGCGACCGCGACAGCCTGGATCTCGTCGGCCAGCAGAACGATCTGGCCCAGGCGATCTTCGCCCTGGGCAAGCCGACCGTGGTGTTCCTGCTCAACGGCCGGCCGCTGTCGGTGAACCTCTTGGCGCGGAAGGCCGACGCCCTGGTCGAGGGCTGGTACCTGGGCCAGGAGACCGGCAATGCGGCGGCCGACGTGCTGTTCGGCCGGGCCAATCCGGGCGGCAAGCTGCCGGTCAGCATCGCCCGCGACGTCGGCCAGCTGCCGATCTACTACAACCGAAAGCCCACGGCCCGCCGCGGCTACCTGTTCGATCGCGAGACCAGCCCGCTCTATCCGTTCGGCTTCGGGCTTTCCTACACGACCTTCGCGATCTCGGCGCCGCGTCTTTCCAGGGCCAGCATCGGCCAAGGCGAGAGCACGACGGTGTCGGTGGACGTCGCCAACACCGGCAAGGTCGCCGGCGACGAGGTGGTGCAGCTTTATGTCCACGACGAGGCGGCCTCGGTGACCCGGCCGGTGCTGGAGCTGAAGCACTTCAGGCGCGTGACCCTGGCGCCGGGCGAGAGCCGGACGGTGACCTTCGAGGTGGGGCCGTCCGACCTCTGGATGTGGAACCTGGAGATGAAGCGGGTGGTCGAGCCGGGGGATTTCCAGGTCATGGTCGGGCCGAATTCGGTGGACCTGAAGGCCGTCAAGCTGACGGTGGTCTAGGCTCGATGCCGCCCCTCTGGGGGAGCTGTCGCGCCCCAAGGCCGGCTTTAGGCCGGCTGGAAGAGAAATGGGCGACTGAGGGGGAAGTCGTTGCGAGGTCGGCCAAGATCTCGAAAGCTGAAAACGGCCCCCCTCCGGCCCTCCGGG
>JASGDR010000063.1:0-3243 GCA_047607095.1 Caulobacter sp. | reverse complement strand
GCCGCGCTGTCGTTCCAGGTGGGTCCAGGTGCGGACGAGACGCGAGCGCTCGTAGTCGAGCCGCGCCAGCTCGACCTGCAGCTTGCCTTCGCGCGTGCGGGCGCGGCGGGCGAAGATCTCGAGGATCAGGCCGGTGCGATCGACCACCTTGACCCCCAGGCCGCGCTCGAGATTGCGCTGCTGGACGGGGGTGAGCTGATCGTCGAACACCGCGACGTCGATATGCTCGACCTCGCAGATCGCCTTGAATTCCTGAATCTTGCCGCTGCCGAACAGTGTGGCGGGCGTGACGGCGCGAAGCGGCGCGATGGCCGTTTCGACGACGTCGAGATCGAGGGCTACGGCGAGGCCGACGGCCTCTTCGAGACGCGCCTGCGGATCGCGGGCTTCCAGAGCGGCCTGCCCACGAGCAGGCCGCACCGGGTGGATCACGAACGCCTTAAGGATGGGGTCGGCGTGATCGATAAGTCCGTCGGGGGACTTAGAGGTGGATTTTGACAAAAGAGCCTTGGACTTAGTCGTCTTGATCGGCGCTCGGCTCGTACAGCTGGACGGGCTGAGCCGGCATGATCGTCGAGATGGCGTGCTTGTAGACCAGTTGCGACTGGCCGTCGCGGCGCAGCAGGACGCAGAAGTTGTCGAACCAGCTGACCACGCCCTGCAGCTTGACGCCGTTGACCAGGAAGATGGTGAGCGGCGTCTTGGACTTGCGCACGCTGTTCAGGAAGGTGTCCTGAAGGTTTTGTTTCTTGTCGGCGGACATGGGGATTCCCCTCTCGTTGAAATCGGAGGACAGAACGTCCTCCACACAAACAGGATCATGCTAGAGCATTTTTCGCCGTTGGACATGTCCCTCAGGCAAAAAAGGGCGCGCGGCGGCGAGAGACTTCAGATCGCCCCCGCCTTCGCCCGCTCGATATAGAGAGCCCGCAGGCGGCTCGCCACCGGACCGACGGTTCCATCCCCGATCTTGTCGCCGTCCACGCTGACGATGGGCGTGACCAGGCTGCCGGCGCCGGTGATGAAGGCTTCCCTGGCGGCCTTGGCCTCTTCCACGGTGAACGGCCGTTCCTCGACCGGCAGACCGGCCTGGGCGATGACGTCGAGCAGGGTCAGGCGGGTGACGCCGCGCAGGATGTTGGCCTGGGTGTCCCGCGTGCGCAGGCGGCCCTCGGCGTCGACGATCCAGGCGTTGGACGAGGCGCCTTCGGTGACCAGGCCCAGGTCGTCGACGAACCAGGCCTCGATGGCCCCGCGCTCGCGGGCGGCCTGCTTGGCCAGGGCGTTGGGCAGAAGGCCGATGGTCTTGATGTCGCAGCGGCCCCAGCGGTTCTCCGGAACGGTGACGACGCCGGCGCCCTTGGCGGCCTTGGCCTCGGCGGCGACCCGATCGACCGAACGGGCGGTGATCACGACGGCCGGCGGCACCTCGGGGTTCGGGAAGGCGTGGTCGCGCCTGGCGACGCCGCGCGTGACCTGCAGGTAGACGAGGCCTTCGCGCACGTGGTTGCGACGGATGGCCTCGCGCAGCACGACGGTCAGGGACGCCTCGCTCATCGGATGGGCGATGCGCAGTTCGTCGAGGCTGCGCCACAGGCGGGCGAAGTGGCCCTCGGCGTCGGCCAGCTTGCCGTCGAACACCGCCCAGACCTCATAGACCCCGTCGGCCAGCTGGTAGCCGCGGTCTTCGATGTGCACGGCGGCCTGGCCGTGGCGGACGAAGCGGCCGTTGACGTAAGCGAAACGCGACATCGGGGTCCTTACTCTTCTTCCTCGCCGCGGCCGCCGGCCACGCCCAGGGACTTCAGCTTGCGGTGCAGGGCCGAGCGCTCCATGCCGATGAAGTTGGCCGTGCGCGAGATGTTGCCGCCGAACCGCAGGATCTGGGCGTTCAGGTATTCGCGCTCGAACAGCTCGCGAGCCTCGCGCAGCGGCAGGGCGATGATCCGCTCGGCGCCGATCGCGCCCGAGCCGCCGCTGGCCGGCTGCTCGGCGGCGTTCAGCATGTCGGCGGTGATCAGGTCGCCAGGCTCGCCGGCCGCCAGGATCAGCATCCGCTCGACGTTGTTGCGCAGCTGGCGGACGTTGCCCGGCCAGGCCTGGACCTGAAGCGTCGCCAGCGCATCCTCGCCCAGACGCCGGCGCTGCATGCCGGTGGCCTCGCAGATGCGGTCGACGAAATAGGTGATCAGCTCGGGAATGTCCTCGCGCCGCTCGGCCAGGCCCGGCACGCGCACGGGCACGACGTTGAGGCGATGGAACAGGTCCTCGCGGAAACGGCCCGCCGCGATCTCCTCGCGCAGGTCGCGCGAGGTGGACGAGATCACCCGCACGTCGACCTGCACGTCGCTGTCGCCGCCGACGCGGCGGAAGCGCTGCTCGACCAGCACCCGCAGGATGCGGCTCTGGGTCTCACGCGGCATGTCGGCCACTTCATCGAGATAGAGGGTGCCGCCGTGGGCGCGTTCGAACACGCCGATCTTGCGCGGACGACCGCCCTCGCCTTCCTCGCCGAACAGCTCGACGTCGAGGCGCTCGGGCGCCATGCCGGCCGAGCTGACGGCCACGAACTCCGCCCGGGTGCGGGCGCTGGCGCTGTGGATCAGGCGGGCCACCAGCTCCTTGCCCGAGCCGGGCGGACCCGCGACCAGCACGCGGCTGTTGGCCGGGGCGACCTTGGCGATCATCTGGCGCAGGGCCTGGGCGGCCTGCGACTTGCCCATCAGGCCGTCGGAGGCGAAGCTCTGGGCCCGCAGGCGGCGGTTCTCGCGCTTGAGGTTGGCCGCCTCCAGGGCGCGCTCGACCACCAGCAGCAGCCGGTCGGACTTGAACGGCTTCTCCAGGAACTCGTAGGCCCCGCGCTTGATGGCGCTGACGGCGGTCTCGATGTTGCCGTGGCCCGAGATCATGATCACCGGCAGGTCGGCGTCGAGCGTCTTGACCATGTCGAGCAGCTCAAGGCCGTCCATGCCGCCGCCCTGCATCCAGATATCCAGGATCAGCAGGGCCGGCTTGCGCGCGCGGATGGCCGCCAGGGCCTGGTCGGAATCGGCGGCGGTACGCACGGCGTAGCCCTCGTCCTCCAGGATCCCGGCCACCAGATCGCGGATGTCGACCTCGTCGTCGACCACCAGCACGTCGGCGCTCATGTCATCTCCTCTACGCCGTGAACATTCGGCGCCGCGGCGAGCCGCGCCGACGTCGGGAACTTCAGGACGACGCGCGCGCCGGCATGGCCGTGGG
>JASGDR010000062.1:0-8031 GCA_047607095.1 Caulobacter sp. | reverse complement strand
CTCCGGGCCACCTCCCCCAGAGGGGGAGGATCTTGGCGCTTCAGATGCTCCCCCTCTGGGGGAGCTGTCGCGGAGCGACTGAGGGGGCCGCCGCCAGGCGCCGACGCCGAAGCCGCTTCCCCCTCCGTCGCGGAGTTTATCCACGGGCCGGCCTACGGCCGGGCCCGGGGGGCGGCCGAAGACCTTACCCGCCCTTCTGCCGCGCCGCGAACTCGCGCCGGAACTGCTCGAACCGCCCTTCGGCGATCGCCGCGCGCATGGCGGCCGTCAGGGCCTGGAAGAAGGCGATGTTGTGCCACGACAGCAGCACCTGCCCGAGGATCTCCTCGGCCTTGAACAGGTGGCGCAGATAGGCCTTGGAGTAGTCGCGGCTGGCCGGGCAGTCGCTGGTCGGATCCAGCGGGCTCTCGTCCTCGGCGAAGCGGGCGTTCTTGATGTTGATCGCCCCGTCCCAGGTCCAGGCCTGGCCGTGGCGGCCCGATCGGGTCGGCAGCACGCAGTCGAACATGTCGACGCCGCGATAGACGGCCTCCACCAGGTCGATCGGCTTGCCCACGCCCATCAGGTAGCGCGGCCGGTCGGCCGGCAGCAGGCCCGGCGCGTAGTCCAGCACCTCGCACATCGCCTCGTGGCCCTCGCCCACCGCCAGACCGCCGATGGCGTAGCCGTCGAAGCCGATCTCCTGCAGGCGCTCGGACGACTCCCGGCGCAGGTTCTCGAAGGTCGAGCCCTGCTGGATGCCGAACAGGGCCTGAGTATCGCGCGTGCCGAACGCCGTCTTCGAGCGCAGGCCCCAGCGCGCCGACAGCTCCATGCCCTGGCGCGCCCTGGCCTCTTCCGCCGGCCAGGCCACGCACTCGTCCAGCTGCATGACGATGTCGGATCCCAGGAGGTCGGCCTGGATCTCCATCGACCGCTCGGGCGACAGGACGTGCTTGGTCCCGTCGATGTGGCTGGCGAAGGTCACGGCCTCTTCGGTGACCTTGCTGATCCCCGACAGGCTCATCACCTGGAAGCCGCCGCTGTCGGTCAGGATCGGCTTGTCCCAGCGCATGAACTTGTGCAGCCCGCCCAGGCGCTTCACCCGCTCGGCCGTCGGCCGCAGCATCAGGTGATAGGTGTTGCCCAGGATGATGTCGGCGCCGGTGTCCTTCACCTGATCGACCGTCAGGGCCTTCACCGTCGCGGCCGTGCCCACCGGCATGAAGGCCGGCGTGCGGATGTCGCCGCGCGGGGTCTTCAGCACGCCCGTGCGGGCCTTGCCGTCCGTGGCTTTGATCTCGAAGGGAAAGGCGGCCATCTAGACGGTCTCTGCTCCATTTTCAGAGCTTGGGGCGCGGAACAGCAGCGAGCCGTCGCCATAGGAATAGAAGCGATAGCCCGTCGATATGGCGTGCTCATAGGCCGCGCGCATCACCTGGCGGCCGGCGAAGGCGCTGACCAGCATGAACAGGGTCGACTTGGGCAGGTGGAAATTGGTCATCAGCACGTCGGCCGCGCGGAAGCGGTAGCCCGGCGTGATGAAGATCGCCGTCTCGTCGGCGAACGGACGGACCACGCCGTCCTCGCCCGTGGCGCTCTCGATCAGCCGCAGGGACGTGGTGCCTACGCAGACGATGCGGCCGCCGGCGGCGTGCACGGCGTTCAGCGCCTCGGCGGTCTCTGCGCTCACCTCGCCGAACTCGGCGTGCATCTTGTGCTCGGAAACCTCGTCGGTCTTCACCGGCAGGAAGGTGCCCGCGCCCACGTGCAGGGTCACGAAGTGCAGGCTGACGCCCTTGGCCTTCAGCGCCTCCAGGAGGTCCGGCGTGAAGTGCAGGCCGGCCGTCGGCGCGGCCACCGAGCCGTCCTCGCGGGCGTAGACCGTCTGGTAGTCGGCGCGGTCGCGGTCGTCCTCGGCCCGCTTGGCGGCGATGTAGGGCGGCAGCGGCATCATCCCGTGGCGGGCGACGCCGACGTCGAGATCCGGCCCCGACAGGTCGAAGGCCAGCACCACCTCGCCGCCCTCGTGCTTCTCGACGACGGTGGCGTCGAGGCGCCCGTCGGCGCCCTCGGCGGCGAAGGCCACCCGGTCGCCGGCCTTCAGACGCTTGCCCGGGCGCATGAAGGCGCTCCAGCGATCCGGCGCGATGCGGCGGTGCAGGGTGGCCTCGACGGCCACCGGCGTCCCGTCGGCTCCGCCGGTGGTGCGGCCTTCGCGCAGGCCCGACAGCCGGGCGGGGATCACCCGCGTGTCGTTGAACACCAGGGCGTCGCCGGGGCGCAGGAAATCGGGCAGGTCGCGGACGATGCGGTCCTTGAGGTCCTGCCCCGGGCGCACGACGAGGAAGCGCGCGCTGTCGCGCGGCTCGGCCGGGCGCAGGGCGATGCTGTCGTCGGGAAGGTCGAAGTCGAAATCGGAAAGGCGCATGGGCCGGCTTCAAGGCCACGACGAGGCCCGAAGGTCAAGGCGCGCCGCCGCCGCACGGGCGCCGCGCGCTTGCGCAACGCCCCTAGGATCGCGCCCCGCCGACCGTCCCGGCATGCGCGATCCTCGCCGAGCCGTGCTATGGGCGAGGTCATGCGCCTGATCCTGCACCTCGTCCGGCTCCTGTTTCGCGGCGCCGCCCTGTTCATGGTCCTGCTCGCGCTGGGCCTGGGGCTGGCGGGCCTGGGCGGGGTGTTCAGCGACAGGCTCGACGTGCCGACCCATTTCGCGCCGATCTGGCTGGTTCTCGGTCTCGCCGGCGCGCTGGTCGCGGCGGTCGTGTCCCGGCGCAGCGAGCGCTGGGCCGTCGTGGCGATGGGCGTCGTCGCCATCCTGGCCAACGGCGGCCAGATGGCGCCCGAACTGATCAACGCCGCCCGCCAAAAGCCCGCCGCCGATGCCGCCGCCCTGCCCGCCACGCTGAAGGTGATCCAGTTCAACGCCTATGCGGCCAACAGCGACCCCGACAAGGCCCTGGACTGGATCATGGCCCAGGAGGCCGACGTCGTCCTGATCGAGGAAGGCGGAAACCAGGCCTGGCCGCTGGTCTCGGCCCTGCGCCGACTCTATCCCTTCACCGTCTCCTGCGCGGGCTCGCGCAAGGCCTGCGAGACCTGGATCTTCAGCCGCAAGCGGATGATCGATCGCGGCGGCCTCTATACCGGCCCGAACCGCTTTTCCGGCGCCTGGGCCACCCTGGCCGACGCAGGCGGTCCGTTCACCGTCGTGGCCGGTCACTATGTCTGGCCGATCCCGGCGGGCGCGCAGCAGGCCCAGGCCCGCCAGCTGGCCGACTTCCTGGGCCGCTTCGACAAGAGCTCGACGATCGTCGCGGGCGACTTCAATTCCACGCCATGGTCATGGAGCCTGCGCCGCCAGGACCGGATGTTCGGCCTGGAGCGCCGCACCCTGGCCCTGCCGACCTGGCCGGCGGCCGGCGGACTGCGCGTCGGCGAGGCGCCCTTCCCGCTCCTGCCGATCGACCACCTCTACGCCGGCTCGCGCTGGAAGACGGTCGGCGTCAGGCGCGGCCCGTCGATCGGCTCGGACCACCTGCCGGTGGTGGTCACCCTCCGCCGGCCGTGACGCGCGGAACCGCATCGACGCGACCGCAAAGAAAAAGGGCCCGTCCGTTTCCGGACAGGCCCCTCGAAAAGTCTTAGGCGTCGGCGGCGATCTTGGCGCTGACGATCTTGCCCGGCGCGCGGGGCGGCTCGCCCTTGGGCAGGCTGTCGACGTGCTCCATGCCTTCGCTGACCACGCCCCAGACGGTGTACTGCTTGTCGAGGAAGGTGGCGTCGTCGAAGCAGATGAAGAACTGGCTGTTGGCCGAGTTCGGATCCGGCGTGCGGGCCATCGAGCAGACGCCGCGGACGTGCGGCTCGGCCGAGAACTCGGCCTTCAGGTCGGGCTTGGAGGAGCCGCCGCGGCCGGTGCCGGTCGGGTCGCCGCCCTGGGCCATGAAGCCCGGGATCACGCGGTGGAAGACGACGCCGTCGTAGAAGCCTTCGCGGACCAGTTCCTTGATCCGTTCGACGTGACCGGGCGCCAGGTCGGGACGCAGCTGGATGGTGACCGGGCCGGTCTCCAGCGTCAGGATCAGGGTGTTTTCGAGGTCAGCCGACATGGTCGTCCCTTGGAAGAGAGCCGGCGAGCCAAGCTCGCCTGGGGAAATGAGTCTTGGGCGCTCTTTAGCCCGTCGGAAAGCGGCTGTGAACCGCCGTCACCGAACCTCGACCGGGACCTCGAGGTCGCAGACCGAGAAATCCGCGCCCCGGGCCCTGCGCACGGCGGCGATCTGGCCCTGGAACCACGCGCCCTTCGGGTCGATCACCTTGACCATGGGGCGCTCGGCCTCGGGGATGTCGGCCAGCAGCCGCACGGTGGTCATCTCGTCCTGCGGGTCGGCCACCGGCTCGCCGGTCTTGATGGCGCGGACCACGTCGAGGCCCGAGATCACCCGCCCGAACGCCGTGTAGCGCTTGTCCAGCGACGGATAGGGCTGGCGCATCAGGAAGAACTGGCTGTTGGCGCTGTCGGGCGCGTCGTCGCGGGCCATGCCCACCACGCCCGGGCAGTAAGTGCCCCAGGCGGCGACCTTCTTGTCGCTGGTCATGGTGCTCCAGCTCCAGGCCTGGCTGACCACGGGCAGCGACTTCAGCAGGCCCACCTCGGTTCCGGCCGGCGAGGCGGCGACGGCGAACGGCAGGTCCTGGTCGCGGCGGAAAGTGAACTCGGCCTTCAGATTGGGCTTGTCGGTCGCCCCCTGCCCGGTGTCCTCCGGGTCGCCGGTCTGGGCCATGAACCGGTCGATGACCCGGAAGAAGGTGCGCCGGTCGTAGACGCCGGCCCGGGTCAGCTCCTGAAGACGCGCCACGTGGGCGGGCGCGACCTCGGGTATAAGCTCGACCAGGATCCGGCCCCTGTTGGTGTCGATCACCATCACCGTGTCGGGCGCCGGCGTGCGCCAGTCCGACGCCTTGGGACCGGCGGGCGCGGCCACGGCCGCCGCCTTCGCCCGCTTGGCCTTGGGCGCGGCCTGCACGGCCGGAACGGACGCCGCCAGGGCGACGACGAGGGCGATCGGCAGGCGCATTCAGTCCACCTCGGTTATTTGCTGACCTTCGCGGGCACTTCGACGTCGCAGATGTTGAAGCCGACGCCAAGCTCGGCCTGGCGCTTCTTGATCACTTCGGCGAAGGCCGCCGAGCGCGTGTCCATGACCTGAACGGTCGGGCGCTTGTCGGCCGGCATGTCGGCCAGCACCTTCACGCTGATCATCTTGTCCTGGGGATCGGCCACCGGCTCGCCGACCTTGATGGCCCGCACCACGTCCAGCCCCGCCACGACGCGGCCGAAGGCGGTGTAGGTCTTGTCCAGCGACGGGTAGTGCTGGCGCATGAAGAAGAACTGGCTGTTGGCGCTGTTGGGATCGCCGGCGCGGGCCATGCCCAGCACGCCCGGACAGAAGTTGCCCCAGGCCTGCACCTTGCCGTCGGCGGTCATGGCCGCCAGCATCGACGACTGGCTGGTCACGGCCAGCGGACCGACGAAACCGGTCTCCAGCGAGCCGAGCTTGCCGGTCTGGGCGAACGAGCCGCCCGTCCCGGCGCGGCGGAAGGTGAACTCGCCCGTCAGGTCCGGCTTGTCCGAACCGCCCGTGCCGTCGTTCTTCGGGTCGCCCGTCTGGGCCATGAAGCCGTCGATGACGCGGAAGAAGGTCAGGCCGTCATAGAAGCCGGCGCGGGCCAGCTCGCGCACGCGCTCGACATGACCGGGCGCCGCCTCGGGGACCAGTTCGGCGACGATGCGGCCCTTGTTGGTCTCGACGACCAGCACGTTCTGCGGGTCGGGCGTGCGCCATTCGGCGACTTGGGCGGCGACTTGGGCCGACGCGGCGACGGGCGCGGCCGAAGCCGAAACGAGCGCCAGGGCGGCGACGCCGAGAACGCGGAACGCAGACTTCATGAATTTCCCCGAACAGATCTCCCGCTCCGCGTTAAAGCGCGCGGGACGGAACGACAAGCGCCGCTGATATGCGCCGACGATTTCGACGACTTGTGGGCGGGCCGGCGGCGTCCTTCTCCCGGAAGGAAGAAGGCCCGCTCAGCGGCTCTTGATCTTGCCCAGCAGGTCGGCCGCCACGCCCGGCGTCACGAACTTGCCGACCTCGCCGTCGAGCGAGGCGATCTCCTTGACGAGGCGCGAGGCGATGGCCTGGTGGCGCGGATCGGCCATCAGGAAGACGGTCTCGATCTCGCGGTCCATCTGCTGGTTCATCGCGGTCATCTGGAATTCGTATTCGAAGTCGGCCACGGCCCGCAGGCCGCGGACGATCATCTGGGCGTTCACCTCGCGGGCGAAGTGGATCAGCAGGCTGTCGAACGGCCGGACCTCGATCTCCGCGCCGTTCAGGTGCGCCGTCTCGCGCTGCAGCATGGCGACCCGCTCATCGAGCGAGAACAGGGGGTTCTTGCCGATGTTCACCGCCACCCCGATCACCAGCTTGTCGACCAGCTTGACCGCCCGACCGATGATGTCGAGGTGGCCGTTGGTGACCGGGTCGAACGTGCCGGGATAGAGACCGATCCGCATGAAACCCCCTGCGTCCTCTGACTTACGGGGTCTCATCCGCCCCGCTTGCATCGCCCTGGCCTTCGTCGCCGCCGGCTTCCGCCAGACGCTCGACGCTCACGACATGCTCGTCCGCCGCCGTGCGGAAGACGGTTACGCCCTGAGTATTCCGCGCCGCAACACGAATTTGCGACACGGGGCACCGTATCAGCTGACCGGCGTCGGTCACCAGCAGGATTTGGTCGCTCTCGTCGACGGGGAACGAGCCCACCAGCTTGCCGCCGCGCTTGGACAGATCCTGGGCCGCAAGGCCCTGGCCGCCGCGGCCCGTGCGACGGAAGTCGTAGGCGCTGGTGCGCTTGCCGTAACCTTCCGACGAGATGGTCAGGATGATCTCTTCGGCCGCCTTCAGCTCATCGATCCGATGCTGCGGCAGGTCGTCCGCGCCGGCTTCGTCCTCGGCCTCCTCCGGCGCCGGGGCTTCATCGCCCTCCTCGCCCGAGGCGGCGCGCAGCAGGGCGCGCTGGTGCTTGAGATAGCCCGCGCGCTCGGCCGGGGTGGCGGCGACGCTGCGAAGCACCGCCATCGAGATGACCGCGTCGCCTTCGGCCAGCTTCACGCCGCGCACGCCGGTGGAATCACGGCTGGCGAACACCCGCACCTCGTCGACCGAGAAGCGGATGCAGCGGCCCGCGGCCGTGGTCAGCAGCACGTCCTGCTCGCCGTTGCAGACGGCGACGCCGATGATGCCGTCGCCCTCGTCGAGCTTCATGGCGATCTTGCCGTTGCGGCGGACGTCGACGAAGTCCGACAGCTTGTTGCGGCGGACGCTGCCCGAGCGGGTGGCGAACATCACGTCCAGGCCGTCCCAGGTGGCCTCGTCCTCCGGCAGGGTCAGGATCGAGGTGATGGTCTCGCCCGGCTCGATCGGCAGCAGGTTCACGAACGCCTTGCCGCGCGAGTTGGCGGCGCCCAGCGGCAGGCGCCACACCTTCATCTTGTAGACCTTGCCGCCCGAGGTGAAGAACAGCAGCGGCGCGTGGGTCGAGGCCGAGAACACGCGGGTGACGGCGTCTTCGTCCTTCGTCGCCATGCCCGACTTGCCTTTGCCGCCCCGGTGCTGGGTGCGGTAGTTGGCCAGCGGCGTGCGCTTGACGTAGCCGCCCATGGTGACGGTGATGACCATGTCCTCGCGGACGATCAGGTCTTCGTCCTCCACGTCGGCGTCGCCGTCGACGATCTGGCTGCGGCGCGGGATGGCGAACTTGTCCTTCACCTCGACCAGCTCTTCGCGAACCACGGCCATGATGTTGGCGCGGTCGGACAGCAGTTCGAGATAGCCGCGGATGGCTTCGGCCAGCAGGGCGGCTTCGTTGCCGATCTCGTCGCGGCCCAGGCCCGTCAGGCGCGACAGGGTCAGGGCCAGGATGGCGCGGGCCTGCTCGTCGGTCAGACGGATGAAGCCGCCGTCTTCCTGGATCGTGCGCGGG
>JASGDR010000061.1:0-2815 GCA_047607095.1 Caulobacter sp. | reverse complement strand
TCGGCCCACTCGTGGGCGAAGAGCTTGCCGGTCCGGCCCATGCCGCTCTGGACCTCGTCGAAGATCAGCAGAACGCCGGCCTCGCGGGTGATCTGGCGCAGCTCGACCAGCTGGGCCTCGGTCAGGGCGCGCGCCCCGCCCTCGCCCTGCACCGGCTCGATGATGACGCCGGCCGTGGTCGGGCCGATGGCGGCCTTCAGGGCCTCGAAATCGCCGAACGGCAGCTGGATGAAGCCCGGCAGGCGCGGACCGAAGCCGTCGAGATAGCCGGCGTTGCCCGAGGCGTTGACCGCCGCGTACGAACGGCCGTGGAACGAGCCGTCGAAGCCGATGATGTCGATCCGCTCCGGATTGCCGCCGATCGCGTGATAGCGGCGGGCCGCCTTCAGCGCGCACTCGATCGCCTCGGTGCCCGAGTTGGTGAAGAACGCGACGTCGGCGAAGGTGGCCGCGCACAGCTTGTCGGCCAGCGCTTCCTGCTCGGGGATCGTGTAGATGTTGGAGACGTGCCAGAGCTTCTCGCCCTGGGTCTTCAGCGCCTCGACCAGGGTCGGGTGGGCGTGGCCCAGGCCGCAGGTGGCGATGCCCGCCACGCAGTCCAGGTACTCTTCGCCGGTGGTCGAGAACAGGCGCGCGCCTCGGCCTCGCTCGAACGCCAGCTGAGCGCGGCTGTAGACGCCCATGATGTGGTGTTGCGAGGAATTGGACGACGACGCAGTGCTCAATTCGGCCTCCCAAAAGGCAAGAAGCCCCCGGGCTTTCGCGCGGGGACTGGAAGGCCCGACGTTGTCGGCGGGAAGCCCCGCGCTGTCAATGAAATCACTGTGAATTTTAAGGGTCGGCGCATGGCGGACACACCCTGGCGGCGCGGGACCGCTACCTTGCCATCCTCGGGCGATCGGCCCTAAGCCTTGGTCCGGGGGAAACGCTCGGAGGATCCGCGATGAAAGCCGCCCTTTCCCTCGCCCTGCCCCTCGCCCTTCTGGCCTTGGCCGGCTGCGCCTCGACGACGGCCCCGCCCGGCGCCGCCGCCGTCACCGGAACCGTGGTCTGGCGCGAACGGATCATGCTGCCGCCGACGACGAAGGTGATCGTGCGCCTGCAGGACGTCAGCCTGGCCGACGCGCCGGCCAAGGTGATGGCCGAGGACGTGATCGAAGGCGTCCGAGCCCCGCCGGCGGCGTTCAAGCTGGCCTACGATCCGGCGCAGATCGTTCCGAACCACCGCTATTCGGTGTCGGCCCGGGTGGAGGTGGACGGCCGCCTGCGCTTCGTCAGCGACACCCACGTCGCCGTCATCAACGACGGCCCGACCAGCGGGGTGGAGGTGCTGGTGAAGGGCGTGGCGCCGTAGGCCTCCAGCCCCCGCCCTCAGCCGATCGCCCTTCCGCTGGCGTAGAATGGCGTGTCCAGCTGGTCCCAGTCCCAGGCCTTGGCCTCGCCGGCCGTGCGCGGCGAATAATAGAACCGCTCGGCGTGGTTCCATTCGGGCGCTTCGCGGTGGATGGCGATCAGCCCCGAAGCCGCCGTCGCCGACGCGTAAAAGATCACGTCGCCGCGGTCCCAACCCGGATCGGCCGCCGTATGGGGGGTGTAGAGGCGGCGGTGCGACTTGCGCTCGTCGACGTTCTCGTAGATCGCCGTCAGGCCCGGCGTCGGCTTGCGATGGGCGCGGAACTCGTTGGCCCGCAGCAGCCAGCCGCTGCTCTTGCCGAGCAGCTTGGTGGTCAGGCTGTAGTAGCCGGGATGATCGGCGCTTTCATAGGCGTAGACCGGCACCGGGCCGTCCTTGGCGCGGAACGCGTGGAACGCCACGCCCATCCGATCCCAGCCCTGCAGGCTGGTCGCCGTGGAATAGCGATACCGGGCATGCGGCCGGCCGGCGGGCGAATAGACATAGACCGGCGCCGAGCCCGACGTGGGAGCATCGTAGGCATGGAAGGCCACGCCCAGTTGCACCCAGCCGCTGGTCTCGTCCTCGGCCGCCGATCGCGTCGAATACTGGAAGCGCTCGCCGGGCCTGTCGCGCGGCGTTTCCAGATAGACCGGGACCGTGCCCGGCATGGCGCGCAGGTGGGCGCGGAAAAGCACGTCGCCGGCGACCCAGCCCGGCTCGGCCCCCGTGACCAGCGCGCTGGGGTCGACCACCGACAGCGGCGGCCCGCCGGAGGCGGGGGCCAGCGGGAGAGCGTTCGCGCCCAGGGTCATCGGCGCCAGGCCGATATGCCAGGTGGCCGCGCGAACCGACATCAGCCCGAACCAGCTCCAGCGATAGGTCGCCGCCAGATCCGCGGGCGAGATGGCCTTGAAGTAGTCGACGATGACGTCGGCCAGGTTGGAGCCGTCCGAACGGCCGTAGGCCACGTAGTCCAGCGTCAGGATGTTGGGCCTGAGGGTCGGATCGCCGGGCACGCCGTCGCGCATCCAGCCGGCGAACAGATCGATATTGCGGCCGTTGTTCGCGACCGCCGAGGTCCAGGCCGGCCCGGGCCTGGGCTGCATCTGGGCCTGGGTGACGAAGAACGAGCCCAGTCCCTCGGCCTTCCAGTCCCGCAGGTTCTGGACGTGATACGGCGCCCAGTAGGTCCAGAAGTCCCCGGTGCGGGCCTCGTCGTCGCCGCCCGCGTCGGCGCCGGCGGCGCCCAGGTCGTCCTGCCAGAACGGGTCGAAGCATTCGAGCCGCACGCCGGCGCTGCGCTGCTCGCCCGCCGGCATGAACGGCCAGATCGGCCGCCAGCTTTCATCGTGCGTGTTCAGATCCTCGCCGTAGAACACGATCACGCGGCGATCGGCCGACAGCGAATTCAGGGTGATC
>JASGDR010000060.1:0-2580 GCA_047607095.1 Caulobacter sp. | reverse complement strand
GTTCGTGCACCGAGGCCGCGCCCGCCGACTGTCCGGCGATCGTGACCCGGGCCGGATCGCCGCCGAACGCGGCGATGTTGGCCTTGATCCACCTCAGGGCCAACATCGCCGCGTTCGGCGGCGATCCGGCCCGGGTCACGATCGCCGGACAGTCGGCGGGCGCGGCCTCGGTGCACGAACTGATCGCCGCGCCCGGCGCCAAGGGGCTGTTCGCCCGGGCCATCGCCCAGAGCGGTTCGGGCATGGGTCTCGGCGCGACCCCGCGCGCTGCCGCCGAGGCCGACGGCGCCCGCTTCGCGGGCCAGGCGGGCGCCAGGTCGCTGGCCGATCTGCGGGCCATGCCGGCGGAGGCCCTGCTGGCGGTGCGCGGCGAGGGCGGGATTCCCGGCCTGCGCTTCGCCCCCATCGTCGACGGCGTGTTCATTCCCGCCGATCCCAACGATCCGGCCAAGGCGGCGTCGAACGTGCCGATGCTGACCGGCCTCACCGCCGACGAGGCCAGCGGCATGGATCCCGGCTACGGCCGCGCCACCGCGGCCGGGCTGAAGGGGCAGCTGGCGGCCGCCTTCGGCGTGCTGAGCGCGCGGGCGGAAGGTCTCTACACGGCGTCCAACGACGCCGAGGCCGCTGCGGTCGGCCGCCGCTGGGCCCGCGAACGGGGCCTGGCCTCGACCGTGCTGTGGGCCGACCAGCGCCGACGGTCCGGCGGCGCCCCGACCTATGTCTATCAGTTCACCCACGTGGAGCCTGGCCCCGACGCGGCGCGCTACGGCGCGTTCC
Organism: Caulobacter sp.; assembly: GCA_047607095.1. Taxonomy (GTDB): domain Bacteria; phylum Pseudomonadota; class Alphaproteobacteria; order Caulobacterales; family Caulobacteraceae; genus Caulobacter. The sequence continues at coordinate 1,800 of JASGDR010000060.1, read as the reverse complement.
ACTCGTCGGAGATCCCTTACGTCTACCAGACGCTCGACAAGTCGCCGGACCGGCCGTTCACCGACGCCGACCGCAAGCTCTCCGAACGGATGGCGGCCTACTGGGTGAACTTCGTCAAGGGCGGCGACCCGAACGGCGCGGATCTGCCGGCCTGGCCGCGGTTCGACGCCGACGGACGGGTCCTGGCGATCGGGGCCGACACGGCCGCCCGGGAGGCCTTGCCGCCCGAGACCCTGTCGCTCTACCGCGACCTGGCGGCGCGCGGCGGCCGGATGGGGATCTTCTGAGCGCCGGCCGGGATCGACGCCAGGCCCCTCATCCGTCCCCGGAGAGGGCTGGTCGCCTGACCATCTTGCGCCAGCGGCGACCGTTTCGTCCTGCGAGCGGTCGCCGTCTTTTTGCGTCTCAGCGCAGGTAGCGGGGCGCGGGGGGCTCGATGCGGGTCGCTCGCGCGGGGGCGATGCAGGCGAAGCTCTCGGCCCCGTCGCGCGGCCCTTGGCCGGCGTACCGCGCCACGGCGGGATAGGGGCAAAGAGGACGACTGAAGCCCTTGCCCTCGACCCCGCCCCTGGTCTGGACGGCGAGGAGCGAAGCGGGCGCGCGGCCTTCTTCGACCCATGCCTCGATGGCCGATTGCAGCGCGACCGGCGCGGGGCCGAGCCCGCCCTGGCAGTGCTCCACGCCGGGGGCGACGAACAGCCGGTAGAAGGAGTCGGCGTCGCGGCCCGCGGCGGCCTCGCGGTCGACCACGCGCTGGCGATAGACGATCGAGTCCTGAACCGGAACCACCGGATCGGCGCCGCCGTGCCAGTGGATCAGCTTGCCGCCGCGTCGCCGGAAGGCGTCGAGGTCCGGGCTCATGGCGTTGATCCGAGGGGCGAGACGGGCGTCGGCGCGGGCGAAGGCGGCGTCGAAGTCGAAGCGCGCGCCGTTCCAGGCCGGGCCGAAACCGGCCCAGTAGCGCCAGAAGTCGGCGCGGGCCATCTGGCCGGGTCTCGCCGGATCGGCCCAGTAGGCGCTCCAACCGCCGAAGGGGCCGGCGGGGCTTTCGCTGCCGGGCGGCCAGCCGAAATAGATCCGCTCGCCGGTCCGGGGATTGCGCGCGCCATCGTACATCCGGCGCAGGGCCCGGATCTGGCGATCGGTCAGGCAGTCGTCGCTGTCATCGCCGACGCAGCGCAGCACGGTCGGATCGGGGGCGCAGGTCCAGGGCGCGTCGAGATAAGGATCGCTCGAAAGGCCGCCGGCGTTCGGGCTCCCGGCCGCCCGGCATTGGGCCAGGGCGCTGCGCCGGACGAGGGCCAGCTTGCTCGCCGGAATGATCAGGCGGCCGGTCTCGTCGTGGTTCTGGACGAACTGCCAGGCGAAGCCGGCGTTCAGCCGCGTTCGATTGTGTCCGGGCGCGCCGGCGACCACCCCGTCGAAATCGTCAGGATAGCGCTGGGTCTCCATGAACGCCTGGTGGCCGCCGGTGGAGCAGCCCTGGAAATAGGCGAAGGACTGCGGACGTCCGTAGTAGAGCCTGATCGCCCGCTTGGCGCTCTGGGCCGTCAGGTGCGCCGCGCGGCGGGCCCAGTCGTCGATCGCTCCGGGGGCGTCGCGGGCGAAGGCGGGATCATCGCCCGCATGGCCGGTGTCGGTCGCGGTCACCGCGTAGCCCGCGGCCAGATAGGCCTTCATCGCCGGATAGGGCAGGGCGGCGCTGTAGCCCCCGTTGCCGAGCATCAGCAGGCGGCCGTTCCAGCGCTCGGGCAGCCAGACCTCGAAGCCGATGCGCGATCCGGGACGCGCCCGGATCAC
>JASGDR010000059.1:0-12067 GCA_047607095.1 Caulobacter sp. | reverse complement strand
GGCGGTTGGGCCCAGCGTGAGGAACCTCCCCCTGTGGGGGAGGTGATCGCGCAGCGATCGGTGGGGGGTGTGACTGCCAAGTCCGCCAAGTCCGCGGAAGCTGAAAACTTCCCCCCACCGGCCTTCGGCCGCCTCCCCCACAGGGGGAGGTTCCCGCGTATCGGGCGAAGTTAGGCCCGCGGCGCCCAGCCGCTGGCGATCAGGGCGATCTGCCTGTCCATGGCCGCCGACATCGTCGCTGCGTCGGCGCTCTGGGCGGCGGCGAGGCGGTAGTTGGAGGCGTAGCAGGCCTTCAGCACTTCGACGGTCAGGGAAAAGTCGAGGTCGGGACGCACGTCGCCGCGGGCCACGCCCTCGTGCAGCACCTGTTCGAGCATGTCGGCCAGGTGTTCGTTGCGGCCGTAGGGCGTCACGCCCGGGTCGTTGCTCGGGCTGTAGGACGCGGCGATGTGGGCCAGGAACAGCCGCAGGCGCCGGGTCTCGAACTCGTAGTGGATGGCGAAGATCGAGCACAGCCGGTCGGCCGTGGTTCCGCGCAGGAACGGCAGCACCCGGTCGAACTCGGCATAGAGGTCGCCGAGCCGGCGCTGCATCACATGGCTGAGCACCTCGGCCTTGGAGGCGAAGGTGGTGAAGACGCTGCCCACCGATACGCCCGCCCTTTCGGCGATGGCGCGGATGGTCGTCTCTTCGTAGCCGGTCTCGTTGAACAGGTCGCGCGCGGCCTCGAGCACGCGCTCGCGCGTCGCCTGTTTCTGTTCGTCACGTACGCCCACGCAGTTCCCCCTCCGGACACGCAGCGCTGATTGCACATCGCAACGCGCGCCCGACCCCACCGGACGCCCGTTCCGTCATTCTTCTTGTTGGCCTGGCCGACCCGGGGGGCGATCCGCCCCCCGGCGGTATCGTCCTCAGGCGCGCACGCCGGCGAGGATCAGCGTAAGCTGTTCGCGCAGGTGAGCCACCAGGTTCTCGACCGTCCAACCGTCGAAGACGGCGCGGCGATAGTTGGCCACATACACGTCCCAAGCGATCTCGGCCACGAGTTTCGCGTTGACGTCGGCCTTCAGCTCGCCGGACTTCACGCCGCGCTCCAGGGCGTCGTGGATCAGGGCGAACAGGTGCTTGATGTCGCCGCGGGCGCGCTTCTCGGCGGCTTCCGAGCGGGTCCACGAGACGGCGATGCTGGCTTGCAGCAGTGGCAGCTGCTCCAGGTGGAAGCTGTAGGCCACGCCGAACAGGCCGATCAGGGCGTCGGCGACGGTTTCGCCTTCGCGGGCGGCCTGCTTCATCTGGGCGTAGATGACTTCGTAGTCGGCGGTCAGGATCTCGTCGAACAGCTCGCTCTTGTCCGAGAAGCTGGCGAACACCGCGCCGGTCGACATGCCGGCGGCCTGGGCGATGTCACGGATCGTGGCGCCTTCGTAGCCGCGCTCGCTGAACAGCTGGCGGGCGGCCGAGAGCACGCGCTCGCGGGTGCGCTGCTTGGCCAGCGCCCGGCGGGTCAGCTTCACCGGGGTTTCGGAACCCGACTCGATGTTGACGGAAACAAAGCTCATGCGGCGGCCTCCAGGCGGGCGAGCGCGGCTTCAGCGCGCTTTTCAAATTCGATGCAGTACTCGTCGACGACGTTTTGAAGGACGTCGGCGTAGCGGCGGGCGAGGTCGCGCCCATCCTGGGCGGCGTCTCGAAGGTCGATGATCAGTTGGCGGACTTCGGCCAGGGCTTCTTCCCGTTCGGACGGGGCCGCGGTGAGCCGGGCGCTCTGCGACATGTCGTTCTCTCTCCAGACCGACCGCGGAAACAAACTGCGCTGAACGATCCGCGGTGGGGTGTCGATCATGTTCAACGAACGCGCACTGTGAATTCAGGTGGGGGCGTCTACCCTTGTGTGCAAGGGATTTCAACCCACAAATATAGCCAAAATCGATGAACCTTGGCTGGTTTCGGTTCTATGGTAGCGCTCATCATTCGTCGATGCGACAAATGCACTCAACGAACACACTCGCCGAACGTGTTCTGTGAACTTTGAGGTGAGTGGGCGGCGCTGGCGTTCCCTGGGGCTCCGGCCTAGGTTGCCCCATGGCCCACCTGTTCCAGATCCTGATCCCGGTCGCCCTGTTCGCCGTGCTGGCGACGCTGTGCGTCGGGATCTACGCCCTGTTTCGCGGCGGCGACTTCGGCCGCTCCTATTCCAACCGGCTGATGCGGCTGCGCGTGGTGCTGCAGTTCGTCGCCGTGCTGGTGCTGGTGGCGGCCTTCTGGTGGAGCCACCGCTAGGTGAAGCTAGCCCGCTGATTTTGCAGCTTTGTTTCAGAGGGTAACCATATGGTCGTCCTGAACCGGATCTACACCCGCACCGGCGACAAGGGCTCGACGCGACTGTCGACGGGCGAGCCGGTCAGCAAGGCTTCCCTGCGGGTCGAGGCCTATGGCGGGGTCGACGAGACCAACGCCTTCATCGGCGTCGCCCGCCAGCACGCCGGCGCCGACCCCGAACTCGACGCCATGCTGGAGCGCATCCAGAACGACCTCTTCGACCTGGGCGCGGACCTGGCCACCCCCGAACAGAACGGCAAGCCCGAGTGGGAGCCCCTGCGCGTCGTCGAGGCCCAGGTCGAGCGGCTGGAGGCCGAGATCGACCTGGTGAACGGGCGTCTCTCGCCCCTGACCTCGTTCGTGCTGCCGGCGGGCTCGGCGCTGTCGGCCGCCCTGCACGTGGCCCGCACCGTCTGCCGCCGGGCCGAGCGGACCTGCGTGGCCCTGGCCGCGACGGAAGGCGAGATCGTCGGCCAGCCGGCGCTGAAATATCTCAATCGGCTGTCGGACCTCTTGTTCGTGGCCGCTCGACGCGCCAATTCCGACGGCGCCCAGGACGTGCTGTGGAAGCCTGGCGCGACGCGATAGGAACACCATGCGCATCGGTCTGCTTGAGACGGGCGAGCCGCCCGAAAGCCTGATCCCCGCCTACGGCCGCTACGGCGGCATGTTCCAGCGCCTGCTGGGGCCGGACCACGACTACGCGACCTTCGACGTCCAGGCCGGCGAGCTGCCCAAGGCGGTCGACGCCTGCGACGCTTACCTCGTCACCGGCAGCTCGGCGGGGGTCTATGACGACCTGCCGTGGATCACGCCGCTGAAGGGTTTTCTGGCGTCGGCCCGGGACAAGGCCCCGATCGTCGGCGTCTGCTTCGGCCACCAGGTGATGGCCGAGGCCTTCGGCGGCGGCGCGGTGAAGTCCGACAAGGGCTGGGGGATCGGCCTGCAGAGCTACGCCGTTTCGCAGGCCGCCGACTGGATGGACGATGGTCCCAGCGTCAGCGCGCCGGGTTCGCACCAGGACCAGGTCGTGGCCCTGGCCCCCGGCGGTCGGGTGCTGGCCGGCAGCGCCTTCACCCCGTTCGGCGTGCTGGCCTACGGCGACAAGGCCATGTCGATGCAGTTCCATCCGGAGTTCGATCCGGCCTACGCCGCGGCTCTGATCGAGAGCCGGCGCGGTACGCGGTTTTCGGAAGGCCAGGCCGACGCGGCGGTGGCCTCGCTGGCCGCGCCCAACGACAGCGGCCGCATCGCCGGCTGGATCGAGCGCTTCCTGCGGCAGGCAACCGCCGCCTGATCCCAGCCGTTGCAGGCGGGAACGGAGGTTCCGATGTCCCGCCCCGCCGTCCTGCTGCTCCTGACCGGCCTGGCCCTCGCGGGCGGAGCGGTGGTCGCGAGCGCCCTGGCGCAGGACGAGCCGCCGAGGCCGGTCGCCGCCGCGCCGGCGGGTCTGAAGAGCGTCGCGGACTTCCAGTCGATCAAGGATCCGGGCGCCCGGTCGCTGGCCCTGTTCGGCGAGGTCGGCAAGGTGATCCAGAGCCCGCGCTGCCTGAACTGCCATCCGGCGACCCGCGTGCCGACCCAGGGCGACGACATGCGGCCGCACAGTCCGCCGATGGTCGCCGGCCAAAGCGGCCATGGGCCCGACGGCCTGCCCTGCCGCTCGTGCCACGGCCCGGCCAACGTCAGAACCTTCGGCGAGCATATCAGGAGCATGCCCGGTGATCCCAAGTGGGCCGTGGCGCCGGCCGAAATGGCCTGGCAGGGCAAGTCGCCGGGGGCGATCTGCGCCCAGCTGAAGGACCCGGCCCGCAACGGCGGCAAGACCCTGGCCCAGCTGCAGCACCACATGGCCCACGACCACCTGGTGGGCTGGAGCTGGAATCCGGGCGAGGGCAGGCGGCCCGCGCCGGGCACGCAGGCCCAGCTGGGCGACCTGGTGCAGGCCTGGATCGATACGGGCGCGAAGTGCCCGAAGGCGTGACCCGTTGCTGACGACGGGCGGGCGGGGCACGTTGGTCTGCTTGGGGTTGATTATCGGAATGCTCGGACGATGAGTGGAAAGCTGACCGCGGCGCTATACGAGCTGAGCGGCATGGGGATCATCGTCAGTCACCCGACTGGTGTTCTGGTGACTAATCAAGCCGGGGGATACGCCTGTGCGCATCCTAGCCTGGAGGGGTTCTACCTCCCGCTTGTATCGGCCGGCAGCCCCGTCCTGGCGGCGCTCGACCAACACTTCCATACGGGGAAATGGGGCGGTCATTGTCATAGCGGGTTTGACGCCGAAACGGCTGATTTCATGGACGAACTGTTCGCGCGGGAGAGTAGTTCGAAGGGCTTGAAGGTCGATCGGGAAAGGCTGGCCGAATGCCTGGAGGCCTGGGTTCACGTAATCTTCGACGAGACGGCTTTCGACCCTGGCGTCGGGGCGGTTCTGGAGCCGCCGTCTCAGGGGGCTGGGGTGGTGACCTGGCCCAACAGCGATTGAGTGACCGGCTGATCCCTCGGATTCGTGGGCGGGAAGGAGGGCAGGGTTTGTAGGCCGCAGCAGCCTGGACAACCCTGCATTGGCCTGACCAAATCCCCGCCAACGACGGCGCTGGCATTACCAGCTTCGCGAGTAAGGGAGAGGCGGATGAGGCGGGTGTTCGAGCGCGTTCTGGCGGCGATGGCCGTGCTGATGCTCGGTGCGGCGGCGCAGGCCGGCCCCACCCTGACCCGCGCGGACCTGCGCGACGGCCAGGACCTTTCCGGAACCTGGAACTATTCGGTCGACCCCTATCGCGACGGGATCGCCGGCTTCCATCGCGGCCCGCCGGGCGTGGGCCATCGCCGCTACGACGACAGCGACGTCGACCAGGTGACGCGCGCCGATCCCAAGGCGCTCTACGAATACGACATGCGGCGCTCGCCGACGGCCACCCTGCCGGCCTCGTGGCTGACCCACGCGCCGGAGATGCGCCACTACCAGGGCCTCGTCTGGTATCAGCGACGGTTCGAGGCCGCGGCCCTGAAGCCCGGCCAGCGCGCCTTCCTGCGCTTCGAGGCCGCCAACTACACCGCCAGGGTGTTCCTCAACGGCCGGCCCGTGGGCGAGCACGAGGGCGGCTTCACGCCGTTTTCGTTCGAGGTCACCGGCCTGCTGCGGGCCGGGGAGAACCAGGTGACGGTCGGCGTCGACTCCACCCCGTCGGCCGACGGCGCACCGCCGCCGGTCACCGACTGGGAAAACTACGGCGGGATCACCCGTCCGGTGCGGCTGGTGATCACCCCGGCCACCTTCGTCGACGAGGCCTGGGTGCGGCTGACCCGCGACGGGGGGACGATCGCCGCCGACGTGCGGCTGGACGGTCCGTCGGCGTCGGGCCAAGCGGTCAGCGTCAAGGTCGCGGGCCTGACCCTGTCGGGCCGGGCGGGCGCGGACGGCGTGGCCAGGCTGTCGGCGCCCGCGCCCAAGGGACTGAAGCGCTGGGCGCCCGGCGCGCCGGCGCTCTACGACGTGCGGGTCGAGGCCGGCGCCGACGTGCTGGCCGACCGCGTCGGCTTTCGCACCATCGAGGCGCGCGGCGGCGAGATTTTGCTGAACGGCAAGCCGGTGTTCCTGCGCGGCATCTGCCTGCACGAGGAGGAACTGGGCGAGAACCCGGCCCGCACCATCACCGAGGCCAATGCCCGAGCCCTGCTGACCGAGGCCCGCGACGGCCTGAACGCCAATTTCGTGCGCCTGGCCCACTATCCGCATTCGGAGGTCACCACCCGCGTCGCCGACGAGATGGGTCTCCTGGTCTGGAGCGAGATCCCGATCTACTGGCTGGTGGCCTTCGACAATCCGCGCACCCTGAAGCTGGCGCGCGAGATGCTGGCCGACTCGATCCGCCGCGACCGCAACCGGGCCTCGATCGTGCTGTGGAGCGTGGCCAACGAGACCCCCGTGGGCGAGGCCCGCAACGCCTTCCTGGGAACCCTGGCCGACGACGTGCGCGCCCTGGACGACACCCGCCTGGTCACCGCCGCCCTGCTGGCCGCCCGCAGGACGGTGGATGGTCATGCCGAGCAGTGGATCGACGATCCCCTGGCCGCCAAGCTCGACGTGCTGGCGGTCAACACCTACGCCGGGTGGTACGGCGACGATCCTCTGGACGCGGTCTCCAAGATCACCTGGCGGGCCACCGACAAGCCGATGGTGTTCTCCGAATTCGGCGCCGACGCCCTGGCCGGCTTCAGCGACCCGGCGCTGATGCGCAAGTTCTCCGAGGACTTCCAGGCTCGCTACTACGTCCAGACCCTGGCCATGGCCGCCAACGCGCCGTCCCTGCGCGGCATGTCGCCCTGGATCCTCAAGGACTTCCGCTCGCCTCGCCGCCAGCACCCGGTCTATCAGCAGGGCTGGAACCGCAAGGGTCTGATCTCGCCCACCGGCCGGCGCAAAGCCGCCTTCAAGGTGCTGGCCGACTATTACGCCAGGCGGAAGGGGGATGGGCGGTAGGGCTTTACGGAGTCCAGCCGCAGATCTCGGTGTCGAAGCCGACGGGTTCCGCCGTCAGGACGAAGACCATTTCGTCCTTGTCGGGCGACTTGTTCTTTTCCTGCTCCTCCTTGAGCAGGACCAGCTTCATCGGCACCCGCAGCCGGGTCACGCAGGCGCCGGTCTGCGCGGCGACTTCGGTGGCTCCGTCACGCTGCGGGCGAGGGGCCAACACGAAGAATGCGGGGATCTGCGCATAGGTTCGGACTATCGCGTCGCGACGGGCCGTCGAGGCCCCGGGCAGGTGCAGCACGAGGCGGCCATACTCCTTTCGCTGGGCCAGTCGGCTAATCCAGCCACGAAGCGGCATGTCCGACTTGAGGTCGAGGAAGTAGGCGAAATCGTAGTCTTCGCCGCCTGAACTCCATCCCCGCGGCGGCGCCTCCGGCGAGCCCAGCGCGGAGAAAGCCAAGCTCGCGGCGTTCAGAGTCTGGGGCGGGGTCTCGCCGGCGGCGTCGACGAGCCGCAAGCCGCCGGCGATCGGGGTGATGTCGTAGGCGACGCCCAGGGTTTCGGGAATTTCGATCTCCAGACGAGCCCTTTCCTTGTCTTGCAACTGGGGAAAGGGCCCGGCGAAATCGTCGAACTTGATCGGTTCTTCGTCGCCTCTGCCGACATCGAAATAGAACGAGCCGCCGGACAGCGGCTGGGCCAGATCGGATCCGGCGATGAGGCTGCTGAGCACCGCCATCTGGCGCAGCTGAAGGGTGCGCACCTCTTCGCGATTGTTTGCGGCGGCGATGCCGGCGGCCTTGGCGTTCTGCTGCTTCTGGTGGGTGTCGTAAAGCGTGAAGCCGCCGGCGACGATGGTCAGGGCGGCGGCGAACCAGCCAATGCCGCTGATCTTGTTGCGTTCGCCGTTCTTGGCCGTGAAGAAGGCCACCAGGGCGGCGGTCACCGTCACGACCGCGGATATGTAGGGCAGAAGAGACATGGTTCCCCCAAACCATATGCCGCCCCTCGCGAGCGTATTTGCTATATGCTTCTTAAAGTAGAGTTTGAATAGGTGTTCTCGCCTCCGCGTCCCTACAGCGTCGCGGCCAGGGCCGTCATCTGGTCGGCGGCGACGCCCAGCCTTCGTGGAAGCCCATCTGTTCGTGGGTGGTCTTGTCCTCCGCGCTCCAGTGCCGGGCCGTGGCGGTGTAGCGGGTCTGGCCCCCGCCCAGGTCCTCGAAGCGGATGATCCCGACCATGAACGGCTTCTCGGACGGAACCCAGGCGCTGGTGAAGGCGTCGGTGAAGACGATCAGTTCGTTCTCGATCACCTCCAGATAGACGCCGGGATTGGGCATTTCCTCGCCGTTGGGGCCGCTCATGACGATGTAGCTGTTCCCGCCGGTGCGCACGTCCATTTCGGCGTGGCTGACGCGCCAGGGCGGCGGGCAGAACCACCTGGGCAGCAGCTCGGGCGTGGTCCAGCACTTGAAGAGTTTTTCGGCCGGAACGTCGATGATCCGGGTCAGGGTCAGCTCGTGGGCGGCGGCGGGCGGCGTGAAGGCCATGGCGGGTCTCCGTCTTGCTGGAAGCACTGTTCGGCCCAAGGACGCGGGCGGTCCAGCCGTCCCGACAGGCCGTCGCGGATTTTTCGTTGGCGGTTGACCGGGCCGCGCGCGGCGGTCACTGTGACGGAAATTCAAACAAACGTTTAGGGAGCGCGCCGTGAGCCTCTTCGACCTTTCCGGCAAGGTGGCGATCATCACCGGGTCCTCGCGCGGGATCGGCAAGGCCATCGCCGAGCGCATGGCCGAGCACGGCGCCAAGGTGGTGATCTCGTCGCGCAAGGCGGGCCCCTGCGAGGAGGTCGCCGCGACCCTCAACGACAGGCACGGGGCGGGAACGGCCATCGCCGTTCCGGCCAACATCGCCTCGAAGGAGGATCTGCAGCGTCTGGTCGACGAGACGCGCGCCGCCTTCGGCCGCATCGACGTCTGCGTCTGCAACGCCGCCAGCAATCCCTACTACGGCCCCCTGGCCGGCATAGCCGACGACCAGTTCCGCAAGATCCTCGACAACAACATCATCAGCAATCACTGGCTGATCTCGATGGTCGCGCCGGAGATGCGCGAGCGGAAGGACGGCTCGATCGTGATCATCAGCTCGATCGGCGGCCTGCGCGGCAACGCCATCATCGGGGCCTACAACATCTCCAAGGCCGCCGACTTCCAGCTGGCGCGCAACCTCGCCCACGAGTTCGGACCCGACAACGTGCGGGTCAACTGCATCGCGCCGGGCCTGATCAAGACCGATTTCGCCAAGGCCCTGTGGGACGATCCCAAGACCCTCGAGCGTTCGACCGTGGGCGTGCCGCTGCGCCGGATCGGCGAGCCGGACGAGATCGCCGGGGCGGCCGTCTACCTGGCCTCGCGGGCGGGAAGTTTCATGACCGGCCAGGCCCTGGTGGTCGACGGGGGCGCGACCATCTGAGCCGGCTCCACTTCCGCGCGATAACGATGATCTTTTAGTGCGGCCTAGGGACGCGGACGGACGGAAATTAACCTCAAGCATGGAAACTTGACGCTAGGACGGAGCGGTTGTTCGAGGACCGCCGCCCGTGAAGCGCATCCTGCCCCTGCTGCTCGCGCTCGTCGCCCTGGCCGGCGTCCTGCCGGCGCGCGCCGCGACGCCGGCGGCCTCGCAGCAGGCGCGCAAGCTGGAGCAGCTCTATAGCGAGATCGGCGTCCAGAGGGCCGGCTCCGCGCCGCGCGACAACGAGGACGTCGAGCGCGCCGGCCGCCGCGCCCTGCGCCAGCGCGGCGACACCCGGCTCTACGCGCTGTGGCGGGTGCTGTACGCCTACAAGAGCAATCACGTTCAGAAGGCCTTCGACGACTGGGAGGCGACGGTGCGCGCCACGGCCCGGATCGACGGCGACCGCGAGCTGGCCGATCTGGCCGACCTGATGCAGGCCGCCTACGACCTCGACGCGCACGGGCCGACGGGCATGGACGAGGCGCGCTGGGCGCGGTTCCTGCAAGGCTCCGGCCGCGAGATCGGCCTGATGGCCGGGGTCGAGCGCATCCGCATCCTGGCGCGCAGCGGTCGCTGGACCGAGGCCAGCCATTTCGCCGGCCAGATGTTCGAGGCGCTGGGCGAGCGCGGCTCGATCGCCCGGCCTCTGCTGGCCGAGGCCCACCAGGTGCACTCGTACACGCTGTCGGACATCGGCGATAAGGACGGGGCGCTCGACCACATGGCCGAGGCCGCGCGGCTCGACGAGCGCGACGCCTTCTACATGCGCAAGATCGAGCGCTTGTACGACATCGCCTACACCGCCGCAGAGCTGGGCGAGATCCCGGCCGCCGAGCGTTTCGCCGCCGTGCATCACCGCATGAGCGTCGGGTCGGGAGATCCCGACCTGCTGACCTGGGACCAGAACCTCTGCGCGGTGATCGCCGACGTCCGCGAGGACCCGCAGGGCGTGCTGCGCTGCCTGCGCGAGGCCGGACCGGTCATGTTCGTTCCCCAGGATCGGGTCGCGGTGTCGATGCTGAACCTGCGCGCCAAGGCCCTGGCCCAGACCGGACGCGCCGCCGCCGCCCGCCGCGATCTGGCGGTGCTGGACAGGGCCCCGCCGCAGGCCGCCCGCCCCGATCCCGTCGGCCGGGTGCTGGTCGAGGCGTTCATCGCCAACGCCGAGGGGCGCTCCAAGGAGGCCTTCTCGCTGTTCGACCGCTGGCGCGTGGCCCATGCGCGCGAGACCAACGTCGCCCGCGCCGCCACCGCGTCGCAGATCTCGTCGGCGCTGGAGGCCGAGCTGCAGTCCAAGCGCAGCGAGAGCGAGCGGCTGACCGCCGAGGTCGAGCTGACCCGGCGCCTGGCCCAGGCCACCGGCGTGATCGCCGCCCTGATGGCCCTGCTGGTCGTCGGCGGGGTCACCTGGGCGATCTACATGCGGCGGGCCCAGGTCAATCTGAAGGACGCCCGGGGGCGGGCCGAGGCGGCCAGCGACGCCAAGTCGGCGTTCCTGGCGGTGATGAGCCACGAGCTGCGCACGCCGCTGAACGGCATGCTGGGCATGGCCCAGGCCCTGCGCGCCGATCGCGCGGGCGTCGACGGCCTGGGCGTGGGCCAGCGCGAGCAGATCGACCTGCTGATCGATTCCGGCGAGACCCTGCTGGTCCTGCTCAACGACATCCTCGACCTGTCGAAGATCGAGGCCGGCAAGCTGGAGATCGCTCCGACGGCGGGCGATCTCGTCCAGACCGTGGGCCGGCTGGTCAACGGCTTCCAGCCGACCGCCCGCGAAAAGGGCCTGTTGCTGAGCTTCGACGTGGTCGGCGATCCGCCGCCGTGCCTGACGTTCGACGTGGTGCGGGTGCGCCAGTGCGTGGCCAACCTGGTGTCGAACGCCCTGAAGTTCACCAGCGAGGGCAAGGTCGCCGTGACCCTGTCTTGCGCTCCCGAACCCAACAGCGGTCGCCAGTCGGTGCGCCTGACGGTCAGCGACACCGGCATCGGCATGGCCCCGGCCACGCTGAACAAGCTGTTCGGCGCCTTCACCCAGGCCGACGCCTCGACCACCCGCAACTACGGCGGCTCGGGCCTGGGCCTGAACATCACCCGCCGCCTGGCCGAGATGATGGGCGGCTCGGTCACCGTGCGCAGCCGCGAGGGCGAAGGCTCGCTGTTCACCCTGCGGTTCATGGCGGACGTCGCCGTCGGCGACGCGGCCGAGACCCCCGCCGCCGAACCGGCCGCGCTGGAGATGGACGCCCTGGCCGCTCTGGGCGGCGCCCGGATGCTGGTGGTCGACGACCACCCGGTCAACCGCCGGGTCATCCGCCTGTTCCTCGAGCCCTTCGGCTGCGAGCTGGTCGAGGTCGAGAACGGCCAGGAGGCGCTGGACGCCGTCGCCGCCCACGGCTTCGACATCGTGCTGATGGACGTCAACATGCCGGTGATGGACGGGCTGGAGGCCACGCGCCGCCTGCGCGCCGATCCGCGCTGGGCGCGCCTGCCGATCGTGGCCCTGACCGCCGACGTCATGCAGACCCAGATCCGCACGTGCCTGGAGGCGGGCATGGACGCCCACGTCGCCAAGCCGATCGACATGCGCAACCTGCTGTCGGTGCTGGCCCAGGTGGTGGTCGCCGCCCAGGCCCCGGGCGCGGCGCGGGAGCGGATGGCGGAAGCGATCTAGCTGTCGAAGCTATGAAGGTTGTTCACCCGGGGCGGTGCTGAGAGGCTGGGGTTGCGAAGCTCCAAACCCTAGCGCCGGAG
>JASGDR010000058.1:0-12314 GCA_047607095.1 Caulobacter sp. | reverse complement strand
GTTCCTGCATCGCCTCGAGCTGGCGCTTGAGGTCGGCCAGGCCGTCCTCGCTGGGCGCGGCGGGCGCCGGCGCCGGGGCGGGCGGGGCCTCGGCGGGCGCGGCGTCTTCCGGGCGATTGTAGGCGAAGGGCGAGAACATCTTCATGGCCCGGTCGAACAGGGCCATGTTCTGGCGGATCTGCTCTTCGTAGATGGCCATGCCGGGGGCGGCGGTCTTGCCCAGGCCCTGGCCGGTGAACTGCTGGCGCATCCGCTCCTGCTGCTTGGAGAAGCTTTCCAGCGACATCTCCAGGTAGCTGGGCAGGAAGGCCTGCATCGAGTTGCCGTAGAAGCCGATCAGCTGGCGCAGGAACTGGATGGGCAGCAGGTTCTGGCCGCCGCCGCGGTTCTCTTCCTCGAAGATGATCTGGGTCAGGACCGAGCGGGTGATGTCGTCGTTGGTCTTGGCGTCGTAGACGACGAAGTCGATCCCCTCCTTCACCATGTCCGACAGGTGCTCGAGGGTGACGTAGGAGCTGGACGCCGTGTTGTAGAGCCGGCGGTTGGCGTACTTCTTGATGACGACGCGCTGGCCGGATGCCTGGCCCGAACCTTTTTCAGCGGCAACTTTTTCGGCGCTGGCGGCGGCTTCGCCTTTTTCGGGGTTCTCGGACATTTCGTTCCCTGGGACAGCGGTGTCGCCCGCCTTTTCGCATCGCACTATCGCCAATGCAAAGGCATGGCGCCAGCCCCGCGAAGTGTTGGAGTCGCCATCATGACGTGAAAATGTATTCGTGACGAACGCCGTTCGTTTCGGCATGGTGCTGTTGCACTGCAAAAGTGTGGGCGCCGCACCTGCGAAGGCGTCACTGAACAGTCACGGGAAAACGAAACCAATGACCGACATCGTCATCGTCTCCGCCGCTCGCACGCCGGTAGGCTCCTTCCTCGGCGCGCTGTCCAGCCTGCCGGCTTCGGAGCTGGGCAAGACCGCCATCGTCGCCGCGGTCGAGCGGGCCGGGCTGACCCCGGCCGACGTCGATGAAGTGATCCTGGGCCAGGTGCTGCAGGCCGGCGCCGGCCAGGGTCCGGCCCGTCAGGCCTCGGTCAAGGCCGGCGTCCCGGTGGAAAGCCCGGCCTGGAGCCTGAACCAGCTGTGCGGCTCGGGCCTGCGCGCGGTGGCCCTGGGCGCCCAGCAGATCCTGTCGGGAGACGCCAAGATCGTCGTGGTCGGCGGCCAGGAGAGCATGAGCCAGGCCCCGCACGCCCAGGCCCTGCGCACCGGCCAGAAGATGGGCGACCTGGGTCTGGTCGACACCATGATCAAGGACGGCCTGTGGGACGCCTTCCACGGCTATCACATGGGCCAGACGGCCGAGAACATCGCCAACCGCTGGCAGATCACCCGCGAGGACCAGGACAAGTTCGCCGTCGCCAGCCAGAACAAGGCCGAGGCCGCCCAGAAGGCCGGCAAGTTCGCCGACGAGATCGTCGGGGTGACGATCAAGGGCCGCAAGGGCGACACCGTCGTCGACCAGGACGAATACATCCGCCACGGCGTGACCCTGGAAAGCATCTCGGGCCTGAAGCCGGCCTTCGCCAAGGACGGTTCGGTGACCGCCGCCAACGCCTCGGGCCTCAACGACGGCGCCGCGGCCCTGGTGCTGACCACGGCCGAGGAGGCCGAAAAGCGCGGCCTCAAGCCGTTGGCCAGGATCGTCTCGTGGGCCAACGCCGGCGTCGAGCCGGAAATCATGGGCACCGGCCCGATCCCGGCCAGCAAGAAGGCGCTGGAGAAGGCCGGCTGGACCGTCGCCGACCTCGATCTGGTCGAAAGCAACGAGGCCTTCGCGGCCCAGTCGATCTCGGTGGTGCGCGAGCTGGGCCTCGATCCGGCCAAGGTCAACGTCAACGGCGGCGCCATCGCCATCGGCCACCCGATCGGCGCTTCGGGCGCGCGCATCCTGACCACCCTGGTGCACGAGCTGAAGCGCTCGGGCGGCAAGAAGGGCCTGGCCACGCTGTGCGTCGGCGGCGGCATGGGCGTGGCCCTGTGCGTCGAGGCCGTCTGAGGTCAGGCGTACAAGAGCGTGAAGACGAGGGCGCCGCGGGCGCTCTCGTCGTCGCCGGCCAGGCCATGACGTCGGTCCTGGTCGGCGCGCGGCCCGAACAACTTCCGTGAGAATCTTCGGTGAAGCTCCACTCAGGGGCTTCAAGGGCGAGGGCCCCCAGCCCTATCATCCCGTCGGGATCCCCGATCCCCGCTGCGCCGACGATTGGCGTTTCCTTTACGGAACCCTGAAGGCACAGTGACGCTTCCTGCACGACCCATCCCACACGTGGCCGACCAAACGGCCCGGATCGAGAGAGGAACGTTGAATGGCTAGAGTTGCGTTCGTGACCGGCGGCACCCGGGGCATCGGCCGGGCGATCTGCGAGCGGCTGGTCGCCGACGGCCTGAAGGTGGCGGCGGGATATTCCGGCAACGAGGCGGCGGCCGAGGCCTGCGCCAAGGAGCTGGGCGTCATGGTGGTCAAGGGCAACGTCGGCTCGTTCGAAGACTGCCAGGCCGCCGTGGCCAAGGTGACGGCCGAGCTCGGCCCGGTGGACGTGCTGGTCAACAACGCCGGCATCACCCGCGACGGCTTCCTGCACAAGATGACCTACGAGCAGTGGTCGGAAGTGATCCGGGTCAACATGGACTCGGCGTTCAACATGACCCGTCCGGTCATCGAGGGGATGCGCGAGCGCGGCTGGGGCCGGATCGTCAACATCAGCTCGATCAACGGCCAGAAGGGCCAGGTCGGCCAGACCAACTATTCGGCGGCCAAGGCCGGCCTGATCGGCTTCACCAAGGCCCTGGCGCTCGAGAACGCCAAGAAGGGCGTCACCGTCAACGTGATCTGCCCGGGCTATATCGACACCGAGATGGTCGCCGCCGTGCCCGAGACGGTGCTGGCCGGCATCATCGGCGGCATTCCCGTCGGCCGCCTGGGCAAGGGCGAGGAGATCGCCGACATGGTGTCGTTCCTGGCCGGCGAGCGGGCCGGTTTCGTCACCGGCGCCACGCTGTCGCTGAACGGCGGCCAGTACATGGCCTAAAACGGGGCCTTACGGCTTGTGGCTTGACCGCATGGTCCCGGTCGGCGTCTGTAGGCGCCGACCGGGTTCTTCAGGGGGTGTGCGGCGTGCGCCGCGCGCCAGGGAAGCGTTGCAGAAAAGTCGCATGGCGACGCTTGCCAGGAAGCGGCGCCTCCACGTCCAAGAATCGCCCCAGTCGGGGACCATCACCGTCGCCATGATACGACCGACGGTGGAAACGATGGGGCCGGGAGGCTGCGCGGCCGCGCTGGCGCTCGCCCTGATCGGCGCGGGGCTCTGCGCCTCGCCCGCCGCCGCCCAGACCAAGCACAGCCTGCGCGATGCCCTGTTCGGCGATCGCGCCACGGCCGAGGCCCGCAAGCCGCCGCCGCCGCCCGTGGCCCGCTACGTCTCGGAAGGCGGCGGGGCCTTCGTGCTCGACCGGGCCGCGCCAACGCCGCTGCTGAAGTTCGAGAACAGCACCGAGGTCTGGGTGCTGTCGCCCCACGCCGGCCCGCGCGGCGACGTGATCTACAAGAACGAGCTGGGCGAGCCGGTGCTGCGCGCCACCAAGCTGGGCGGCATGATCCTGTTCACGCCCGACCGTCCGGGCGGCGCCGCCGCCGCCCTGATGGGCCGGGCCCAGACCATCCAGCCGCCGGCCTTCATCAAGCCCAGCGCGCTCTTCCTGCGCATGGCGCAGGCGGCCGACCGCGCCAGCCGCGCCGCGCGCCACCAGGTCAGCTTCGAGACGGTGCAGGACGCCCGGCCCGAGACCTCGGTGCTGGTCGCCGAAAGCGCCAATGTCGCGGCCGAGGCCTTCGAGCGCATGGCCCGCAACGGCGACCGCAGCCTTCTGAACCGCATCGGCCGCGTGCTGCTGGCCGAGGGCCGCAAGCCCGGCGCGACGCTCAAGGACGACGCCCTGATCATCACCTACGCCTCGGGCAAGGGCCTGGCCGGCCGTCCGTCGTCGGAGCGGATCATCAAGGTGGTGGACCAGTAGCCGCCGGCGCGGCCTTTGGACCGCCGGCGCGCCTGCCCTGTGGACTCGCGGAAAACTTGGCTCTAGGGTGGCGCGATGATCCTCGCCGCCAGCCAACAGCTGTTTTGGTACTTTAGCTATCCGACGCCTCTGGCGCCGGGAGGGGATCGTTTGGCCTGAGATCAGGCCGCCAAAAACGCCTTTCACCAGCCGCCAGGGGTCTCCCGGGCGGCTTTTTTGATGGCCGCCGGACCTCCCGCTTCTCCAGGAACCGCGCCATGCCTTCTTCTTCGACCGCCGCCAATCTCGTCTCGCTGCCCGTCCCCACCGACGACCTGCGGATCTCGCGTCTCCAGACCCTCAGCCCGCCGGCCCAGGTGATCGGCGAGGCGCCGGCCTCCTCGTCGGTGGCCGAGGTCGTCGGCGACGCCCGCCGCGCCGTGCACGAGGTGCTGCACGGTCGCGACGACCGGCTGGTGGTGGTGATCGGCCCGTGCTCGATCCACGATCCCAAGGCCGCCCTGGACTACGCCCAGCGCCTGGCGGCCGAGCGCGAGCGGCACGCCGGCGAGCTGGAAGTGATCATGCGGGTCTATTTCGAGAAGCCGCGCACCACGGTGGGCTGGAAAGGCCTGATCAACGACCCCGACCTGGACGGCGGTTTCCGGATCAACGAGGGCCTGCGGCTGGCGCGCCGCGTGCTGCTCGACGTCTCCGCCCAGGGCCTGCCGACGGCGTGCGAGTTCCTGGACGTCACCACCCCGCAGTACATCGCCGACCTGGTGGCCTGGGGCGCGATCGGCGCCCGCACCACCGAAAGCCAGATCCACCGCGAGATGGCGTCGGGCCTGTCGTGCCCGGTCGGCTTCAAGAACGGCACCAACGGCGACGTGAAGGTGGCGATCGACGCGGTGACCGCCGCGGCCCAGCCGCACCACTTCCTGGCCGTGACCAAGGAGGGCCGCGCGGCCATCGCCACCACCACCGGCAACGGCGACAGCCACGTGGTGCTGCGCGGCGGCAAGACGCCCAACTACGACGCCGCCAGCGTCGAGGCGGTGGCCCAGGCCCTGACCAAGGCGGGCCTGGCTCCGCGGGTGATGGTCGACGTCAGCCACGCCAACAGCGGCAAGAACCACGAGAACCAGCCGGCCGTCGTCGCCGACATCTGCGCCCAGGTGGCGACCGGGGCCTCGCCGGTCATGGGCGTGATGATCGAGAGCAACCTCGTCGCCGGCCGCCAGGACATCGTGCCGGGCAAGCCGCTGACCTACGGCCAGTCGGTCACCGACGCCTGCGTCGACTGGGAGACCTCGGTGCGGATGCTCGACGACCTGGCCGCCGCGGTCCGCGCGGGCCGGGCGGCGCGCGAGGGCTGATCCGCGTCGTCGAAAAAAGGACCCCGGTGCTCCGCCGGGGTCCTTCGAAGTGGCCGCTTCTGCATCCGCTTGGGTTGGGGACCGATAGGCGCGGGCGGCGGCCTTGTTGTTCCTGAAGCGCCGCGTCAGCCCCAGGTCTGGCGGACGCGGAAATAGACGAACGGGTCGAAGTCGAGCTGGCGGTCCTCGGCCCGGGCGAAGTCGGCGGCCGCGCGGGTGCGGCCGTGGAAGACCTCGCGCTGGCGGTTGAGGCCGCGGCCGGTCAGGTTCTGGGCCTCGACCCGCAGCGACAGCCCCTTGCGCGGCTTGACCTCGGCATAGGCCGACAGCCAGGGCTCGATCTCGAAGCGGCTGACCTCGTTGAAGGCGTAGGCCGTCTCCGAGAAGCCCGAGAACAGCTCGACGCCCCACTGCAGGTTCCTTTTCGGCAGATCCTGCGAGAACCGCAGTTCGCCCTCGAACGGCGACTGGTCGCTGATGCGGCGGGTCTGGCGGGTGATCGGGTCGACGACCTCGGACTTGGTCCAGGTTCCCTTGCCGCGCAGCAGGCCGCCGGGGACGAAGCGCTCCAGCGGCAGGTTCACGGAGAGCTCCAACTCGTCGCTCGCGGCGTCGCCGATGTTGCCCGGGGCGTCGTAGGCGTTTCCGGCGGCGTCGAGCACGACGATCCGGTCGGCGACGTCGCTGATCTCCTTGTGGCGGGCGGTCAGCACGAGGGCGCCGTCCTTGCCGAACTTGCGCTCCCAGGCCGCCTCGATCACCCAGGCGCGCTCGGGCACGAGGTCGGCGCCGCCGGCGGTGTCGCGGCCGGTGGAGAAGGCGGTCGAGGAGACGAAGTCGCCGAAGTCCAGCTGGCCGACCTCGCGCTCGATGCGGCCGCGGAACTGGTCGCGCTTGCTGGGCGACCAGGTCGCCGACAGGCGCGGTTTGGGATAGGTCAGCGACTTTTCGAGGTTGGTGTCGCCGGTCTGGGAGATGGTCGAGCGCTCGACGCGGACCGCGCCCTCCAGGGTCAGGTCGGCGCGGGCCCGCCAGGTGGCGACGCCGAACACCTCGCCGCGCGTTTCCTCGACCCGCACGTTGGCGGCCGGCAGGGTCTGGGGCGCGCCGTTGACCAGATAGGCGATCTCGCTTTCGAGGAAGTTGAACGCCGCCTCGCCGCCGGCCTCGAAGCTGAGGGTCGGGCTGGCGGCGTGGCGCAACACGCCGCGGGCGATGCTCTCGCCGCTGTCGCGGGCCGAGGTGAAGATCCCCCCGTCGGCGCCTTCGGTGAAGCGGCTGGCGTAGTCGACATGCTTGCGGCGCACGAGGCCCGTCAGCTCGACGCGGGACTTGGCCGTCAGCGCCTTTTCCCAGCCGAGGCCGACCTCGCCTTCCTCGCGGTCGTCGGCGTCGATCACCTTCAGGCGGTCGGCGACGCCGGGGACGATGTCCTCGAGGCTCCAGTCGTAGATCTCGCGTTCGTAGACGGTGTTGACCGACAGCCTGCCGCCCAGCAGCGGCCGCTTGAGGTTGGCCTTGGCGGTCAGGCCGTCGCCGCCGCCGGTCTCGTCGAGCCAGGCGCGGCTCGTGCTTCCGTCGGCCTGGCGCACGACCTTGGGGCCCTCGCCGGCGCCGTCGTCGACATAGCGGTAGGTCAGGATCGACCAGTCGAAGGCGTTGACGCCGTACTGGCGCGAGCCCTCGAAGCGCATGGCCGGGGTGGTGCGGCCGTCCTGCTGGAACGCGCTGGCCACGGCCAGCAGGGTCGAGCCCTTGGCGTCGGCGCGCAGCACCACGTTGGCGACCACGGTCTTGCCCTGCATGTCGATCCCCGGCGCGCCGCCGACGATGATCTCGACGCGGTCGACCTGGCCGGCCTGGATGCGGCGCAGGGCGTCCTCCAGGGACTCGCTCTTGGTGGCCGGTCGCTGGCCGTCGATCAGCACGTTGCCGGCCGCGCCGCCGAAGCCGCGCACGCTGTCGCCGCCGTCGAAGGTGAAGCCGGGCACCCGCACGACCATGTCGTAGGCCGACAGCGGCTGGCGCTCGGCGAAGAAGGCGGCGGGATAGCGGGTGACGCCCTCGGTCGCGGCGGCGGCGACGGCGGGCTGGGCGACGGAGGCCGCGGCCTCCGGCGAGGCGGCGGCGAGGGCCGCGAAGATCGATCCGAACTGCATGTCTTTCCGTCCCCGGCCCCCGCCAGTCGCGCCGTGCAAACTGGGCCGGTGACTGGTCGGAAAGAAAGTTACAAGGTTGAAATGTGGATTAAATAACGGACAGGAATGGACTTTTCCGTCCAAGTTTCAAATCCTCTCCCCGAAGGGGGAGGTGGCCGCGAAGCGGTCGGAGGGGGAAGAATTCTTGGCGTGGGAAGTGACTTCCCCTTCCGTCGCCTGTGGCGACACCTCCCCCTTCAGGGGGAGGATTTGGATCAGATGTTGGTGCCGCCCACCGTCAGGCCGGTGATCTTCAGGGAGGGCTGGCCCACGCCCACGGGCACGCCCTGGCCGGCCTTGCCGCAGACGCCGATGCCGGGATCGAAGTCGAAGTCGTTGCCGATCATGGTCACGCGGGTCAGCGCGCTGGGGCCGTCGCCGATCAGGGTCGCGCCCTTGACCGGGGCGGTGATCTTGCCGTCCTCGACGAGGTAGGCCTCGGTGCACTGGAAGACGAACTTGCCGTTGGTGATGTCGACCTGGCCGCCGCCGAAATTGGCGCAGTAGAGGCCCTTCTTCATCGAGGCGATCATCTCGGCCGGGTCGTGGTCGCCCGCCAGCATGCCGGTGTTGGTCATCCGCGGCATCGGCATGTGGGCGTAGGACTGGCGGCGGCCGTTGCCGGTGGCGGCCATGCCCATCAGCCGGGCCGACATGCGGTCGTGCATGTAGCCCACCAGGATGCCGTCCTCGATCAGGATGGTGCGCTCGGTCGGCGTGCCCTCGTCGTCGATGGTCAGCGAGCCGCGGCGGCCGGGGATCGAGCCGTCGTCGAAGACGGTGACCCCCTTGGCGGCCACCCGCTCGCCGATGCGGCCCGAGAAGGCGCTGATGCCCTTGCGGTTGAAGTCGCCCTCCAGGCCGTGGCCGACGGCCTCGTGCAGCAGCACGCCGTTCCAGCCGGGGCCGAGCACCACGTCCATCTCGCCGGCCGGGCAGGCGACGGCGTCGAGATTGACCAGCGCCATGCGCAGGGCCTCGTCGACCTGGCCTTGCCACTTGTCGGGGCTGATCCAGGCGGAGAAGCCGGCGCGGCCGCCGGCGCCGGACGTGCCGGCCTCGCGCTTGCCGTCCTTCTCGACGGTGACCTGGACGTTCAGGCGCACCAGGGGGCGCACGTCGCGGATCAGCTTGCCGTCGGCGCGCAGGATCTCGACCACCCGGCGCTCGCCGGCCAGGCTGGCCATCACCTGCACCACGCGCGGGTCGCGCCGACGGGCGAAGGCGTCGATTTCCTGGAGCAAGGACACCTTGTCGGAGAAGGCGGGCGAGGAGACCGGGTCGTCCTCGCCGTAGAGCTTTTCGTTGGTCGAGCGCGGCCCCTCGGCCGAGATCCCGGCGTAGCCGCGCTTGGCGAGGCTGGCCGAGCCGGCGGCCCGGCCGATGGCGGCCTCGGAGATCTCCGAGGCGTGGGCGTAGCCGGCCGTCTCGCCGGCCACCACGCGCAGGCCGAAACCTTCGCCGCTGTCGTAGGAGGCGGTCTTCAGCCGGCCGTCGTCGAAGACGAAGGCCTCGCTCTCGGAGCGCTCGAGGAACAGCTCGCCGTCGTCGGCTCCGGCCAGGGCCTCGCCCAGGACGGCGCGGGCGCGTTGCGGGTCGACGCCGGCGGCGTCCAGCAGGGAGGGGGCGGAGAGGGGAGCGGTCATCCCGACAAGTTAGGCGCTCCAAGGCTCCGCGTCATCTCCCTCCGCTCCGCGATCCCGTCGCGGAGCGGAGGAAAGGGCTCACCAGTCCTCGTTGACCTCGCCCGAGCCGGCGATCGACTTGGACAGGCGGGCCGGGCGCTCGGTCAGGGTGACGTCGCCGCTGCCGGCGATGTTGACGTCGGCCTCGCCCGTGGGGCCCAGCTTGGCCTCGCCGCTGCCGGCGATCTCGACCTTGGCGTCGGTGACGGTCAGGGCGCTCAGCTCGGCCTCGCCGGAGCCGGCGATATGCAGGTCGACGGCGCGGGTCTTGCCCGAGGCGTGGACCTCGCCGCTGCCGTTCAGCGCCAGGGCCAGGCTCGGCTGGTCGTAGGATTGGATGTCGAGGTCGCCCGAGCCGTTGAGCACGAAGCTCTTCACCGACGGGGCCGAGACGCGGATGACCAGGTCGTCGGCATGGGCCAGCAGCCGAACGCCGTCGCCGGTGATCGTGAAGCCGCGGCCGGCGCCGTCGCCGTCGAGGTGCAGGCGGTCGCCCGACAGCACCACGCGGCGGGCCAGGCCCTGCGGACCCTCGACGGTGACGCCGGCCTTGTCGCTCTGGGTGAAGATCACCCAGGCGGGCAGGTCGATGCGCAGGGCCTCGCCGCCGGTCCAGGCGATTTCGCGGGTGATGTTGGGACCGTGGTCCTCGATGGTCACCTCGCCGTTGCGGCGGACGGTGACCCTGCCGTCCTCGTCCTCGACGTCGAAGTGGATGTTGGGGGGGAAGGTCCAGCCGCCTTGCTGGATCATCTGGCGGCCGCCGATGGCGAAGGCGGTTCCCAGGCACCCCATGGCCAGGACGAAGCTGGCGACGGCGATGATGGTCAGGTTGCGGATCATGGCGCGACCTCAGGCTTGCGGTTCGATGGCCGGCTTCAGCAGCCGGTAGTGGAGGCGGCCGTACCAGACCAGCACGTTGACCAGGCCCACGGTGACCAGGCCGGTGACGGCGGTCAGCGAGGTGGCCGCGGCCATCAGGCCGATGCCGCTCAGGATGGCGAAGGCGGGACCGCCCGGCGGGTTGAAGAACGGTCCGGCCGAGAACACGAAGCCCCCGGCGATGAAGATGCCGATCCCGGCCATGAAGAAGCCGAACAGCGCCCCGATCACGCCCATCAGGATGGGCAGCAGGATCAGGATGTCGATCGCGCCCAGGCCCAGCACCGCGAACACGGCGCCGGCGGCGGCCGACGGGTTCTTGGTCTCTTCCCAGCGCTTGAGGCCGGCCTCGGCGCGCAGCTCGCGGGCCAGGCGATCGGGATCGCCCAGGGCCGCGGCGGTCTCGGCCTCGGTGCGGCCGGCGGAGGCCGCGTCGTCGAAGTGGGCCTCGTAGTCGGCGACGGCGTCGGCGATGGTCGTGGCCGGCAGGCCGGCGAGGCCCCGCTTCAGGCGGTTGATGAATTCGGCGCGGGTCATGCGGCGGCTCCCAGGATGTCGTCCACGGCCTTGGTGAAGGCGGCCCATTCGGCCTTCTGGGCGGCGAAGCTGTCGCGGCCGGCGGCGGTGAGGCGGTAGTATTTGCGGGGCGGGCCGCTGGTCGACTCGACCAGATAGGTCTCGACCAGCCCGTCGGACTGCAGGCGTCGCATCAGCGGGTAGATGGTCCCCTCTCCCATGTCGATGTCGTGGGCCAGCTGGCTGGCGATCTCGTAGGCGTAGCTGTCGGCCTTCGACAGCAGGGCCAGCACGCACAGCGCCAGCACGCCTTTCTTCAGTTGGGTTTCGATGGCTTCAGGCACGGCTCTCGTTTCCTGTTGGTGAGAACCTTGTACCGACAGGTAGTGTGTGATGCAAGGTAGCTGTCATTACAAGTTATCAATGTTCGAAGATCGGCGTGATTCGCCTGTCGGTCGTGTGGATGGAATCCGGCGAAGTTATTGAGAATGCTTCGCAACTGTGGCGATTCCCCTGCTCCACATGTGGTTTCGGGTGCTTGGCAACAGGGATTGATGCGCGTATGCACGCCTGCGACCGATCGGCGCCATGGGGAGAGCTCCGACTTGTTGCAAAGTCGATTGCCTGAACCCGGGTATCCGGTCGTATTGTGCAAGTCGGCGCGGCGTGAGGCGAAGGTGTCTCTCGTTAGAACGCCGCCGAAACGGGCCGAGAGGGAAATGAAGCAAATCCAGGGGATGCGGCGGAAGTGGGCTGGCCTTTGCGCCGCCGCCGCCACGATGGCGTTCGCGGGGCAAGCCTTCGCCGATGAGCTATTGGGTCAGCCGACGCCTGGAGGGATCGCCCTTCAGCCCGCCGCGTCGGTTCTGAAGCACGACGCGATCTGGTTCCACAATTGGATCCTGCTTCCGATCATCACCGCCATCACCCTGCTGGTGCTCGGCCTGATCGTCTGGATCGTCCTGCGCTACAACGCCAAGGCCAACCCGGTTCCGGCCAAGTTCAGCCACAACACCGCGATCGAGATCATCTGGACCCTGGTCCCGGTGCTGATCCTGATGATCATCGCCATCTTCTCGTTCAAGCTGCTGTTCCGCTACAACGACATGCCCAAGCCCTACATGACCGTGAAGGCCACGGGCTATCAGTGGTACTGGGGCTACGAGTATCCGGACCAGAAGATCCCCGAGATCATCTCCAACGTGCTGACCGAGGAGCAGGTGGCCGCCAAGGGCCTGCCGCACAGCCTGTACCGCCTGGCCGCCACCGAGGCGATGATCGTGCCGGTCAACCAGGTGGTCCGCGTGCAGGTGACCGCCGCCGACGTGATCCACGCCTTCGCCATGCCGGCCTTCGGCCTGAAGACCGACGCCATTCCGGGCCGCCTGAACGAGACCTGGTTCAAGGCCGAGAAGGTGGGCACCTATTACGGTCAGTGCTCGGAGCTCTGCGGCATCGACCACGCCTTCATGCCGATCGAGATCAAGGTCGTGACGCAGGCCGAGTTCGACGCCTGGGTGAAGAGCAAGACCCCGGCCGCGGCGCCCGCCGCCGCCCCGGCCGCGACCGAAGCCGCCGCGCCCGCGGCCGCTCCCGCCGCAACCACGCC
>JASGDR010000057.1:0-4074 GCA_047607095.1 Caulobacter sp. | reverse complement strand
GCCCCCTAGCGTCAAATCGCCACGGAGCTTCTCCATGAACCGACTCGTCACCGCCGTCTTCGGATTGTCACTGCTGGCCGCCTCGGCCGTCCACGCGCAGCCCGGTCCGGGCGGGCCCGGCGGCCCCGGGGGCATGCGCGGTCCCGACGCCGACGGCGACGGCGTGGTCACCCCCGCCGAGTTCGAGGCCTTCTCGCTGCAACGGTTCGAGCGCTTCGACGCCAACAAGGACGGCGTGATCGACGCGGCCGAAATCGCCGCGATCAAGAAGCGTCTGGAAGAGCGCGAGGCCCAGGGCGGCGGCGGTGGTTTCGGCGGCCGGATGCTGGCCCAGCTGATGGGGCAGGACGCCGACAAGGACGGCCGGATCACCAAGGACGAAGCCCTGGCCGCGGCCCGCGCCCAGTTCGCCCTGGTCGACGCCAACAAGGACGGCAAGCTGACCGACGGCGAGTTCCGGATGGGGCCGGGCGGTCCGCCGCCGTCCCGTCAGTAGGATTCTCTAGCCCGGCGAGCGGTTCACCGGAGCCGTATAGCCGGGCCCCTTCATGGCGGCCACCGCCCGGTCGCCGACGAAGGGGTTGCTGCGGCGCTCGGCCCCGAAGCTCGACATCGGGCCGTGGCCGGGCACGAAGCGTACGTCGTCGCCCAGCGGCCAGAGCTTGCCGGTGATGGCGTCGATCAGGTCCTGGTGGTTGCCGCGCGGGAAGTCGGTGCGGCCGATCGAGCCCTGGAACAGCACGTCGCCGACCTGGGCGAACTTCGTCTCGCGATGGAAGAACACCACGTGGCCCGGCGTGTGGCCCGGGCAGTGCAGCACTTCGAACTGCGTCTCGCCCAGGGTGACGACGTCGCCGTCCTCCAGCCAGCGGTCCGGAACGAAGATGCGGGCCTCGGGCATGCCGTACATCTCGCCGCTCTCCTGGATGCGGTCGATCCAGAACTGATCGTCCTTGTGCGGACCCTCGATCGGAACGCCGGTGCGGGCCTTCAGCTCGGCCGCGCCGCCGGCGTGGTCCATGTGGCCGTGGGTGATCCAGATCTTCTCCAGCGTCAGGCCCTGGTCGGAGAGGGCGCGCAGCAGGCGGTCGACCTCGCCGCCTGGATCGATGACGGCGGCCTTCCTGGTCTTGGAGCACCAGACGATCGTGCAGTTCTGCTGCAGCGGCGTGACCGGGGCGATGACGGCGCTGATCGGCGACTGGGTGGTCACGGGGCGGGCTCCAAAAGAAAACGGGCGGGAACCGAAGCTCCCGCCCGTCTGAACTAGAGACTACTGCCTCGAGATCAAGACCGTTCCTCGGGCGAACCCGGGGCCGGGGCGCCCGGCATCGGCGGCACCGGGCCGGCCGGCGCGTCGGCGGCCAGTTCCGGAACGTCGACGATGCCGCGGCCCAGGTGGCTCTTGCGGATGCCGTAGGCCAGGTAGATCACCAGGCCGATGGCGCCCCAGACCGGCAGGACCAGCATCGCTTCGAGCGGCAGGTTGAAGTAGAGCGCCGCGCAGCCGACCATGGCCAGCGGGCCCACGACCCACACCAGCGGGGTCTTGAACGGACGCGGACGGTTCGGATCCTTCACCCGCAGCACCATCACCGCGATCGCCACCATGAAGAAGGCGAACAGGGTGCCGGAGTTGGAGATGTCGGCCAGCTGGCCGACCGGGAAGAAGGCCGCGGCGATGGCGACGAAGACGCCGGTGACGATGGTCACGATGTGCGGCGTCTTGAACTTGGGGTGGATGCTGGCCAGCTTCTCCGGCAGCAGGCCGTCGCGGGCCATGACGAAGAAGATGCGGGTCTGGCCGTAGATCATCATCAGGATGACCGAGGGCAGGGCCAGGTTGGCGGCCAGGCCCAGCAGGTTGCCGACGACGGGCCAGTTGATCTGACGCAGCACGTGGGCCAGCGCCTCGTTCGAGCAGACCAGGCTTTCCTTGTTGGCGGCCAGCGAGCAGGCGGCCTGGAAGGCGGCCGAGCCGGGCTGGATGGCCGAACCGTCGGCGCCGAGCACCGGCTGGGCGCCGATGGCGCCGATCGCGCCGGAGGCCACCAGCAGGTAGAAGATGGTGCAGAGCGCCAGGCTGCCGATCAGGCCGATCGGAACGTTGCGCTGCGGGTTCTTGGTCTCTTCGGCGGCGGTCGACACGGCGTCGAAGCCGACATAGGCGAAGAAGATCGAAGCGGCGGCGCCGACGATGCCCATGCCGCTGGTGCCGTGCGGGCCGAACCAGCCGTTGGGGGCGAACGGCGCGAAGTTGCCGCTCTTGATGGCCGGGATGGTCAGGACGATGAAGGCGGTCAGGGCGGTGACCTTGATGGCCACCAGCGCGGCGTTGACGCGGGCGCTTTCGGTGGTGCCGATCACCAGCAGGGCGGTCACGGCCAGGGCCACGATGATCGCCGGAACGTTGACGATGCCGGCGCTGAAGTCGGCGACCGGAACGAAGCCGTGCATCGACCAGGCCGGACCGGCCTTGAGCAGGGTGGGCCACTGGAAGTGCAGGGCGTTCTCGATCAGACCCAGGAAGTAGCCCGACCAGCCGGCCGAAACGGCGCTGGCGGCGACGGCGTATTCGAGGATCAGCGCCCAGCCGACCATCCAGGCCAGCGGTTCGCCCATCACGGCGTAGGAATAGGTGTAGGCCGAGCCCGAAACGGGGACCATCGAGGCCAGTTCGGAGTAGCAGAGCGCGGCGATGGCGCAGACGGCGCCGGCGATCACGAAGCTCCAGATCATGCCCGGGCCGGCCTTCTGGGCGGCGGCGGCGGTCAGAACGAAGATCCCGGTGCCGATGATCGCGCCTACCCCGAGCAGCGTCAGCTGGACCGGTCCGAGCGAGCGATGAAGGGATTTTTTCTCAGCCGTCGCTAGGATCGCATCAAGCGATTTTACGCGCCACATAGTTCCTCCTGGATAGGCAAGACTCCCC
Organism: Caulobacter sp.; assembly: GCA_047607095.1. GTDB lineage: Bacteria > Pseudomonadota > Alphaproteobacteria > Caulobacterales > Caulobacteraceae > Caulobacter. The sequence continues at coordinate 1,142 of JASGDR010000057.1, read as the reverse complement.
CCCGGGGGTCGCCTTTGGAAAATTTTGCGGACGGTGACCCGTTTATGAGCATGGGGTCAAGGCCGCGCCGCCGGAGCGCGTAAATGTTCTCCGCGCCCTGGGCTAGTCCAGTCCTGCTTGGCGTTGATCCCCAGCCCAGCTAAAGGCGGCGCGATGCTGCCCATTTTTCAGGCCATTCCCGCGCTCAAAGGCGCCTTGAGCGTTCGCGAGACCGCCGTTCTCGTGGCGCCGCCCGGGGCGGGCAAGACGACGGCCGTTCCCTTGGCCCTGCTGGGGGAATCGTGGGTCGGCGGCGGAAAGATCATCATGCTGGAGCCGCGCCGCCTGGCCGCCCGCGCCGCGGCGGCGCGCATGGCCCAGACCCTGGGCGAGGCCGTGGGCGAGACGGTCGGCTTCCGCGTCCGGTTGCAGTCGAAGGTATCGAATAATACCCGGGTCGAGGTCGTCACCGAGGGCGTCTTCACCCGGATGATTCTCGATGATCCCGGCCTGGACGGCGTGGCCTGCGTGATCTTCGACGAGTTCCACGAGCGCAGCCTCGACGCCGACCTGGGTCTGGCGCTGGCGCGCGACGCCCAGGGCCTGCTGCGCGACGACCTCAAGATTCTGGTGATGTCGGCCACGCTGGACGGCGCTCGCGTCTCGGCGCTGCTGGGCGACGCGCCGGTGGTCGAGAGCGAGGGGCGGATGTTCCCGGTCGAGACCCGCTATCTGGGCCGCGATGATCGCTTGCGGCTGGAGGAGCGGGTCGGGCGCGCCGTCGAGCGGGCCCTGGCCGAGGAGACCGGCAGCGTCCTCGTCTTCCTGCCGGGCCAGGGCGAGATCCGCCGGGCCGAAAGCTGGCTGGCCGAGCGCCTGCGCCGTCCGGACGTGGATCTGGCGCCGCTCTACGGCGCGCTGGAGCCGGCCGAGCAGGACCGCGCCGTGCAGCCCGCGCCGGCCGGCCGGCGCAAGGTGGTGCTGGCCACCTCGATCGCCGAGACCAGCCTGACCATCGAGGGCGTCCGGGTGGTGATCGACGCCGGCCTCTCGCGCGTGCCGCGCTTCGACCCGGCCAGCGGCCTGACCCGGCTGGAGACGGTGCGGGTGGCCCGCGCCGCCGCCGATCAGCGCCGGGGCCGCGCCGGCCGCGTCGAGCCGGG
>JASGDR010000056.1:0-6538 GCA_047607095.1 Caulobacter sp. | reverse complement strand
GGCGGCCTTTCCCTACGACCAGCACGCGCTGGCCCTGCAGGCCACGGCCTGGCGGATCCTGGGCGATCCCCGCTACGCCGGCCTCTACGACTACGGCGCGTTCGTGCGGCCCTACGTCCTGCCGACGCCGGACGGCTGGCCCGACCTCGACAGCTTCCTGGTCGCGGTGCGCGCGCGCCTTGGTCAGATGCACGACCTGGAGACCCATCCTCTCCAGCAATCCCTTCGCGGCGGCGCCCAGGTGCAGTCGCTGCATTCCTCGCCCGAGCCGCTGTTCCAGGCCTTCTTCGCCAGCGCCCGCGCCACGGTCGAGCGCTACGCCGCCGAGATCGGGGAGGGAAGCGACCCGCTGCGCGTCCGCCGCACCGGCGCGGCCGCCATCCAGGGCGGCTGGTCGGTCAGCCTCAAGCCGAACGGCTTCCACACCGACCACGTCCATCCGCAGGGCTGGGTGTCGTCGGCCTTCTATATCGACCTGCCGCCCGGCGTGGACGACGCCGGCAAGCGCGAGGGCTGGATCAAGTTCGGTCAGCCCGGTTGCGCCACCGCGCCCAAACTGGAAGCCGAGCACGGCGTCAAACCCGCGCCGGGAACGCTGGTGCTGTTCCCGTCCTACATGTGGCACGGCACCATCCCGTTCACGGGCGACCAGCGCCGCCTGACCATGGCCTTCGACGCGGTTCCCGCTTGAGGAACCTCCCCCTCTGGGGGAGGAGGCCGAAGGCCGGGCGGGGGGAAGTTTTCAGCTTCCGCCACGTTGGAAAGCCTGCGCCAACGCCCCCCGCCGATCGCTGCGCGATCGCCTCCCCCAGAGGGGGAGGTTCTTAGACCAGCCCCGTAACCGCCCGCGCGCCGGCGCTGTCGGCGAACACCTTGCTCTCCACCGCGCGGCGGTCGACACCGAGGTGATCCATCAGAACGCCCTTGAACAGGCCGCGCATGTCCAGGGTCGGGGCCACGTCGCGGTTCTCGAACAGGGCCGTTTCCTGCAGGGTCGGCCAGTCGCCGATGATCCCGCCGCCCTTCAGGGCCCCGCCCAGCACCAGGGCCGTCGAGGCCGTGCCGTGGTCGGTGCCGCCGGTGCCGTTGACCCGGGCGGTGCGGCCGAATTCGGTGGCGGCGACCACCACCGTGTCCTTCCAGTCCGGACCCAGCCCCTCGTGCAGGCCGTCCAGCACCGCGTCCAGATAGGCCAGCCGCGTGGCGATCTGACCGGGCTGGCCGGCGTGGGTGTCGAAGCCGTCCAGCGACAGGGCGGCGATCTGCGGGCCGTCGGCCTGGCGCATGAAGCCGGCCAGGGTCGAGCCCAGCTTGCGCGCCGCCTCGCGGCCCTGGCGGTTGTCGGCGGGGCGGCCTCCCGGGGCGTTCATGGCCGGCGCGCTCATGGCCTGAGCGCTCATGGATTGCGCCATGCCGCTGGAGGCGGTGGTCGGAGCCGGCGCCATGGCGGTCATCGCCGCCTGGGCCATGGCCTCGGTCTCCAGCCCGCGCGCGAAGGCGGGGCCCAGCAGCGCGTCGCCCTTGTAGAGGTCCTGCAGCAGGGTGGGCAGGCGCGCGGTCTCGTCGACCCCCTTGCCCGGCGACCAGCTGGCCGCCTGCACCGGTCCGCGCAGGATCAGCGGCGGGGAGCCGCCCACCGACAGGGCCTCGGTCCCGCCTGGTCCCATCACCTGCAGCGTGCGGTTCAGCCAGCCGCTGTCGGCGCCGTAGACCTTGGCCTCGCCGGTCTCCAGCACGTCCTGCGCCTCGAAGTGCGAGCGGGCGCGGTCGGGCGTGGCGATGGCCGGGGCGATCCGCGCCTGGCCCTTCAGCGCCAGGGCGTGGACGGTGGTCAGCGACGGGTGCAGGCCGAACGTCCCGTCCAGCTTCAGCGCCTCTTCCGGTTTGATGGCTATGGCCCCGCGCAGGGCGGCGTAGCCGGGGTCCCCCACCGGCGGGGCGACCGACATCCCGTCCATGCCGCCGCGGCAGACCACGACGACCAGCTTCTTGGCCCCCGTGGCGGCGCGGGCCTGGCGCCCGACGAAGCTGACGGAAACGCCCAGACTGGCGGCCGCGGCCAGGAACGAGCGGCGGGAAGGCGAGGGAGCGGTCATCGGCGTTGAAACTCCGGACTCATCACCAGCAGGGCGAAGGCTTCGCGGCGCGTCTCGGCGCGGGCGACGGCGCGGGCCGTGGGCTCCGAGAGCCGCGCGCCCAGGGCCGAGCGGGCCAGGGCGTCGGGATCGCGCGTGTCGGCGGTCGCCGCCGCGAAGCCCTGCGCCCACTGCATGCGCTTGATCAGGCCGTCGGGCGAGGCCCAGGCCTGGGCCTCTTCGGGCCAGCCCTTGGGCGAGGGCGGCGTGAACGGCTTCTGGTTCAGGCTGGTCAGGATCGGGTTCAGGCGCTCGATCTTCTCGGGCCGGCCGCCGACGGCGCGCCAGGTCGAGACCACGAATTCGTAGGGCGTCTTGATCTTGGCCGGGGTCGGGTCCCAGGCCTCGGGCGCCTCGACCAGCGCCTGGGCCACCGCGTCCAGCCGCCCGCCGGTGTCCATCCAGCGCTTTTCCAGACGCGCGACCAGGGCGGGGGAGGGCTCGTCGGCGACGAAGTGGCGGGCCAGCTTGCCGCAGACGTGGCGCGCCGTGCGCCGGTCGTTGGCCAAGGCTTTCAGCACCGCCAGACCCTGGTCCTCGCCCGCGTCGACGTAGCGCGCCCCCAGTATGGTCCGCTCGCCCGGCTCGTGGGCGGCGGTGCGGAACAGGAAGGCCCCGGCGTCGGGATCCTGGACCCGGCCGATGCTGAAGCCGGTCAGGGCGCGGGCGAACTCGGTGACGTCGGCCTGGGCGTAGCCGCCGTCGACGCCCACCGTGTGCAGTTCCAGGATCTCGCGGGCCAGGTTCTCGTTCAGGCCGGCCCGCCGCCCGTTGCCGCGCCCGGCCGCCCGGCTGGCCGGACCGACGGACTGAGCCTGGTCCAGATAGGTCAGCATGGCCGGGTGGGTGCTGGAGGCGATCAGCAGGTCCTCGAACCGGCCGAACACGTTGGGCCGGATCGCCTCGCGCTCGAACGGTCCGATCATCACCGCCGTCTGCTGCTTGGTGGCCGACACCGTGAAGTGGTTGGCGAAGAACAGGGCCCAACGCTCGCGAAAGCCCGCCGGCGTGTCGCAGGCCAGTTGGGCGCGCGCCAGGAAGTCGTCGCCGGTCTTGTCGCGCAGGTAGCGCTGGGCGTCTTTCTGGGCCTGGCGCAGGGCGTCCGGACCGGGCTTGGCGTCGACCAGCGGGATCGGCTTCATGCCGTCCCGGCCCATCCTGTCGCCGGCCGTGGCGCGGGCCTCCTGGCGCATGGCCCGCCGCTCCATGCGGTAGTCGGCGAAGGCCGCGAAGCGCGTGGCGGCGCTGTCGCCGTCGCCCCGCGGCAGGTCCGCGCCGTCGCGGCGGATCTGGTCGGCGAGAAAACCGCGAGGGTCGCTCCTGGCCGCGTCGATCTCGCCCGGTCGCGCGCCCATTCCGAAACGGGTGGCGGCCAGGGCGGCCATCAGGTCCTTCGAAGGCAGGCTCAAGGCGGATCTCCTCAAGGTCTGGCCAAGGTCTGGCTTGCGGTCGGGCGGGCGATCGCTCATTCAACGCGGCGGCGAGGCTCCGGCTTCGTCCCTTATCCGAGAAATGAGCCTTTCCCGTGTCCGACAAGCCCGACCTGATCGAAAAGCCGCGCCGTTTCTACAAGGCCGCGACCGCCGGCGAGGCCCGGGACGAGGGGTTCCCGGTGCTGCTGGACGGCCGCACGCCCAAGTCGCCGCAGAAGAAGCCCCTGGCCCTGCCGACCCTGGCCCTGGCCCAGGTCGTCGCCGACGAGTGGGAGGCCCAGGAAAAGGTCATCGACTCCACGGCGATGCCGGCCACGCGCCTGGCCTTCACCGCCATCGACCGCATCGCCGAGACCCGCGCCGAGGTCGCCCGCGAGGTCGCCGCCTACGCCGGCTCCGACCTGCTGTGCTACCGCGCCGACGGTCCCACGCCGCTGATCGAGCGCCAGGCGCGCGAATGGGGCGCGATGCTCGATTGGGCCAAGGCCGAGCACGGCGTGGTCCTGAACCCGGTCACCGGCGTCATCCACGCCCCGCAGCCGCCCGCCACCCTGGCCGCCGTCGAGGCCCTGGCCCTGACCCTGGACGACTTCAGCCTGGCGGGCGTGGCCTACGCCGCCGGCCTGCTGGGCTCGACGGTGCTGGCCCTGGCCCTGCGCGCCGGCCGCATCACCGGCCAGAAGGCGCTGGACCTGTCGCGCCTGGACGAGATCTACCAAGCCGAACAGTGGGGCGACGACCACGAGGCCGTGACCCGCGCCGCCAACCTGGCCCTCGAGGCGGCCGTGCTCGAGCGGTGGTTCGCCGCCCTGCGCCGATGAGTGCGCGCCGATGAGGAGCCTGCTCGTCTACGCTCTGGCGGCGGTCTGCGAGATCGGCGGCTGCTTCGCCTTCTGGGCGTGGCTGCGGCAAGGGCGTTCGGCGCTTTGGGCGATCCCCGGCCTCCTGTCGCTCATCGCCTTCGCCTGGCTGCTGACCAAAGTCGAGGCCGACGCGGCGGGGAGGGCGTTCGCGGCCTATGGCGGGATCTACATCCTCGCCTCCATCGTCTGGATGCGGACGGTCGAGCAGGTGCGTCCCGACCGCTGGGACCTGATCGGGGCGGTGGTCTGCCTCGCCGGCGCGGCGATCATCCTGTTCGGGCCGAGAGCCGCCTAGACCGGCGCCCGCCCCCAAGCCTTGCCAGCCCCGCCCGGGCTCTTTACGCCTTTGGGTTCCAGTCCCTGCTTGGAGCCCACGACCTTGCAACACATCCTCGAAGAGCTGGATCGTCGTCGTGAGCAGGCCCGTGCGGGCGGGGGTGAGAAGCGCGTGGCGGCCCAGCACGCCAAGGGCAAGCTGACCGCGCGCGAGCGGATCGACCTCTTGCTCGACGAAGGCTCGTTCGAGGAGTTCGACATGTTCGTCGAGCACCGGGGAACCGAGTTCGGCATGGCCGAGCAGAAGGTGCCCGGCGACGGGGTGGTGACCGGCTGGGGCACGATCAACGGCAAGGTCGTCTACGTCTTCTCCAAGGACTTCACGGTGTTCGGCGGCAGCCTGTCGGGCGCCCACGCGGCCAAGATCGTCAAGGTCCAGCGCCAGGCGATGAAGGCCGGGGCCCCGATCATCGGCCTGTTCGACGCCGGCGGGGCGCGCATCCAGGAAGGCGTCGACAGCCTGGCGGGCTATGCCGACATCTTCCTCGAAAACACCCTGGCCTCGGGCGTCATCCCGCAGATCAGCGTGATCATGGGCCCCTGCGCCGGCGGCGACGTCTATTCGCCGGCCATGACCGACTTCATCTTCATGGTGAAGGACACGAGCTACATGTTCGTCACCGGTCCGGACGTGGTCAAGACCGTCACCAACGAGGTGGTCACCGCCGAGGAGCTGGGCGGGGCCCGCGTGCATGCGGCCAAGTCGGGCGTGGCCGAGGGGGCGTTCGAGAACGATCTCGAGGCCCTGACCCAGGTGCGCCGCCTGATCGACTTCCTGCCCTCGTCCAACCGCGAGAAGGCCCCGATCCGCAAAAGCTTCGACGATCCGCACCGCCAGGAAGACAGCCTCGACAGCCTGGTCCCCGCCGATCCGGGCAAGCCCTACGACATGAAGGAGCTGATCCTGAAGATCGTCGACGAGGCCGACTTCTTCGAGATCTCGTCCGAGTGGGCCAGGAACATCGTCTGCGGCTTCGCCCGCATGGACGGCCAGACGGTGGGCGTCGTCGCCAACCAGCCGCAGGTGCTGGCCGGGGTGCTCGACATCGACAGCTCCCGCAAGGCCGCCCGCTTCGTGCGCTTCTGCGACGCCTTCGAGATCCCGATCGTCACCCTGGTCGACGTGCCGGGCTTCATGCCGGGCACCAAGCAGGAGTACGGCGGCCTGATCAAGCACGGCGCCAAGCTCCTGTTCGCCTACGCCGAGGCCACGGTGCCCAAGGTCACCCTGATCACCCGCAAGGCCTATGGCGGGGCCTATGACGTGATGAGCTCCAAGCACCTGCGCGGCGACGTCAACTACGCCTGGCCCACCGCCGAGATCGCGGTGATGGGGGCCAAGGGCGCGGTCGAGATCATCTTCCGCCAGGAGGCCAAGGATCCCGAGGCCCTGGCCGCCCGCGAGGCCGAATACAAGGACCGCTTCGCCAACCCGTTCGTGGCCGCCTCACGCGGCTATGTCGACGACGTCATCATGCCCCACGGCACCCGCAAGCGCATCGTCCGCGCCCTGCACTCGCTGAAAGGCAAGGTCCTCACCAACCCCGCCAAGAAGCACGACAACATCCCGCTCTGAGCAAGCGAACCTCCCCCCGTGGGGGAGGCGGCCGAAGGCCGGTGGGGGGCCGGTTTCAGCTTCCGAGACCTCGGCCGATTTCCCAGCCGCTCCCCCCACCGATCGCTGCGCGATCACCTCCCCCAGAGGGGGAGGTTCGCTTGCTCAGAGCGGGATGTTGTCGTGCTTCTTGGCGGGGTTGGTGAGGACCTTGCC
>JASGDR010000055.1:0-18616 GCA_047607095.1 Caulobacter sp. | reverse complement strand
GTTTAGAGACGGACGCGTCGGTGGCAATCCCCCTCTGGCCCTCCGGGCCACCTCCCCCAGAGGGGGAGGATCTCGAGCGCCAAGATGCTCCCCCTCTGGGGGAGCTGTCGGCAAAGCCGACTGAGGGGGTCTTTCAGCCGTCAGTGATGCCCCAGCGCCCGCCAACCGATGTCGCTGCGATAGAAGCCGCCTTCCAGCGAGACGGTCCCCAACGCCGCATAGGCCACGTCGCGGGCCTCGTGCAGGGTCGCGCCCAGGGCGCAGACGTTGAGCACGCGGCCGCCCGAGGCGACCAGGCGGCCCTCGGCGTCGCGCGACGTGCCGGCGTGGAAGATCTCGGCCTCGTGGCCGTAGTCGGCCTCGGCGCCCTGGATCAGCCCGCCGGTCTTCGGCGCGTCGGGATAGCCCTCGGCGGCCAGCACCACGCAGATCGCCGCCTCGTCGCGCCACCTGGGCGGCTCGGCGGAGGCCAGCTGACCTCGAGCGGCGGCCAGCAGGGTCGGGACGATGTCGCTTTCCAGGCGCAGCATCAGCACCTGGCACTCCGGATCGCCGAAGCGGGCGTTGTATTCGACCAGCTTGGGGCCCGTCGGCGTCAGCATCAGGCCAGCATAGAGCACGCCCACATAGGGATTGCCCTCGGCGGCCATGCCCTCGACGGTCGGCACGATCAGCTCGCGCCAGGCCTGCTCGACCAGGGCGTCGGTCAGCACGGGCGGCGGCGAATAGGTCCCCATGCCGCCGGTGTTGGGGCCTTCGTCGCCGTCATAGGCGCGCTTGTGGTCCTGGGCCGCGCCGAAGAGGACGGCGGTCTTGCCGTCGCACACCGCGAAGAGGGAAGCCTCCTCGCCGTGCATGAACTCCTCGATGACGACGCGGGCGCCGGCCGAGCCGAAGCGGCCGCCCAGCATGTCGACCACCGCCGCGTCGGCCGCCGCGCGATCGGGGGCGATGACCACGCCCTTGCCGGCCGCCAGCCCGTCGGCCTTGATCACGAACGGCGCTTCCAGGGTGTCGAGGAAGGCGCCGGCCGAAGCGGCGTCCTCGAACACGCCATAGGCGGCGGTCGGCAGGTCATGGCGCTTGCAGAAGTCCTTGGTGAAGGCCTTCGAGGTTTCCAGCTGGGCGGCGCGCTGCGATCCGCCGAAGCAGGGGATGCCGATTTCGGCCAACTTGTCGGCGAGGCCGACTTCCAGCGCCGACTCCGGGCCGACCACCACCAGGTCCGCGCCGATCTCCCGAGCAAGAGCAACCAGGCCGTCGGCGTCGGTGGCCTTGACGGCGGCCAGCTCGGCCACGGCCGCGATCCCCGGATTGCCCGGGGCGGCGACGAGGCGGCCGCACAGCGGCGATTGCGCGATCTTCCAGGCCAGGGCGTGCTCGCGCCCGCCGGACCCGACGAGGAGGATGGTCAGCTTTTCCATGAGCCGGGGATGTCGCGCGGGCGCGGCCCCGGGTCAAGGTCGGGCTGCGTCCTATCGTCCCGTCCGGCCGGCTGCGACGCTTGGCGCCGTTGTCCCAGGCCCCGCTCCCGGGCTTTTTCGCGTGCGAATACGCGCGTCAGGGCTGGACGCGCCCCAGGGGAACCACCGCAAGGCCATGGCCAGCGACGACCATACCTAGCCGCGCGAGCCCGGGCCGCCGCGCCCGGCCGACGGCGACGGCGACGGCGCCTCGCCCGCCTCCAAGGCCCTGCACTCCTGGGCCTTCCTCGACGCCGTGGTCGAGAGCGTACCGGCCATGCTGGTGGTCAAGAACGGCCGCGACGGCCGCTTCGTGCTGGTCAACCGCGCCGGCGAAGAGCTGCTGGGCGTGCCGCGCGAGGCCCTGATCGGCCGCCGCGACGCCGATTTCTTCCCCGCCGACCAGGCCGCCTTCTTCGCCGAGATGGACCGCAAGGTGCTGGAGAGCGACGAGGTCTGGGTCATCGACGAAGAGCCGCTGAAGACCCCGCACAACGGCGACCGCTGGCTGCAGACCAAGAAGATCGCCATCCCCGGCGAGGGCGACGAGAAGCTGCTGCTGATCATCAGCGAGGACATCACCGCGCGGAAGGCCTCGGCCGTGGCCCTGGAGGCGGCGCTGGAAAGCGCCCGCGCCGCCAGCATCGCCAAAAGCGAGTTCCTGGCCAATATGAGCCACGAGATCCGCACGCCGCTGAACGGCGTGCTGGGCATGGCCCAGGTGCTGGCCCAGACCGAGCTGACCCCGCGCCAGCGCGAGATGATGGACGTGATCCTGGGCTCGGGCCGCACCCTGAACGCCCTGCTCAGCGACATCCTCGACCTGGCCAAGGTCGAGGCCGGCGAGGTCGAACTGGAGCCCGCCGCCTTCAACCTGCGCGGCGCGCTGATCGCCACGGCCGCCACCTTCGAGGGCCTGGCCCACCAGAAGGGCCTGAACTTCTCGCTGGCCTTCGACGATGGCTTCCACGACCGGGTGAGCGGCGACGCCCTGAAGTTCGGCCAGATCGTCAGCAACCTGATCAGCAACGCCGTGAAGTTCACCGGCGAGGGCCAGGTGGCCGTCCGCGCTCGCACCGAACCGCTCGAAGGGGCCAAGGACGAGGCCCTGCTGCTGACCGTCACGGTCGAGGACACCGGGGAGGGCTTCACCCCCGAGGTCCAGGCCAGCCTGTTCGAACGCTTCGTGCAGGGCGACGGCTCGATCACCCGGCGGTTCGGGGGCTCGGGCCTTGGCCTGTCGATCGCCTTGCGCTTCGCCCGGCTGATGGGCGGCGACATCACCTGCCGCTCGACGCCCGGCGAGGGCGCCTGCTTCACCTTCACCGCCCGCATGGCGCCGGCCGGCCCGGAAGAGCCCGCGCCCGCCCGTCGCCCCGCCAAGGCGGCCGCGCCCGAACGCCTGCGCGTGCTGCTGGCCGAGGACCACCCCACCAACCAGCGGGTCGTGGAGCTGATGCTCGACGGCGCCGCCGACCTCGTCATCACCGCCGACGGCGAGGCGGCCCTGGCCGCCTACGAGCGCCAGGACTTCGATCTCGTCCTGATGGACACCCAGATGCCGGTGATGGACGGCCTGACCGCCATCAGCGAGATCCGCATGCGCGAGCGCGCCGCCGGCCGCCCGCGGATCCCGATCATCTCGCTGACCGCCAACGCCATGCCCCACCAGGTGGAAGCCTGCCTGGCCGCCGGGGCCGACCTGCACCTGGCCAAGCCGATCACCGTCTCGGCCCTGTTCGACAGCATCGCCCAGGCCTGCGAACTGGCGGGGGACGCCGTCTAGGCGAACGCCGTCTAGGCGAACGCCGCGCACCCGCCACAATTCTCGCCAAGATTGCGGGCGAGGGACTTCGTGGGGGAGACGCGCATATGCGCCGCCTGACTTTCATCGCCCTGAGCGCCGGCCTGAGCCTGGCTGCCGCCGGCGCCGCCCAGGCCTGCCGGGTCAATGTCCCGGCCCAGGACCGGGTGAAGCACGACTACGACGCCGTGCTGCTGGCCCGGGTCGACGAGGCGCTCTATGCCGACGGCCTGCGCCAGGACCAGGGCGACAAGGGTCGGCCGTGGCGGGCTCGGGTCACAGCGAACGACGCCGTGGTGGGCGCGCTCGACCAGGCCGAGTTCGAGATCGGCCGCACGGCCCAACCCACCGCCTGCGACGACGGCCAGCCGATCGCCAAGGCCGGCGAGACCTGGGTTCTCTATCTGATGCGGCGGCGCGACGGCTCGGGCTATCAGGTCAGCCAGTCCTATCCGCTGGCCTTCGCCCGGCAGCACGATCCGCGTCTGGCGAGCCTTAAGCCCTAGGCGCCGCGGCTGCGCGCCGCCACGCTGAACCGTGGCGGCGGCTCGGCCTGGGCTTGGGCCTTGGCCTGGCGCAGTTCCGTCCGCGCCTGGCGCACGATCTGCCAGCCGCCTTGCAGGGCGAGCAACGCCATCACCGCGGCCACCGCCAGGTCGGGCCAGCGCGAGCCCGTGCCGAACACGCCCAGGGCCGCCAGCATCACCGCCAGATTGCCGATGGCGTCGTTGCGCGAGCAGATCCACACCGAGCGCATGTTGGCGTCGCCGGTCCGGAAGCGAAACAGCAGCGCCGCCACCCCGACATTGGCGACCAGGGCGATGAAGCCCAGGGTTCCCATCACCGGCGCCTCGGGCGTGCGCCCGGCGACCACGCCCCAGACGGTCATGGCCGACACCCAGCCGCCGAACAGCAGCATGGTCGCGCCCTTCAGCAGGGCCGCCCGCGCCCGCCAGGTCAGGGCCAGGCCGGCGACGCCCAGGCTGATGGCGTAGTTGGCCGCGTCGCCCAGGAAATCCAGGGAGTCGGCCTGCAGCGCCGCCGAGCCCGACAGCAGGCCCGCCGCCCCCTCGGCCAGGAACATGCCGCCGTTGACGACGAGGGCGATCCACAGCGCCAGGCGCCAGCGCCCCGACGGAACGGGGGCGTCGGTCTTGCAAAGATCGTCGCCGCAGCAGTTGGCCATCTCTGGACCTCCGTGATCGAGACCCTATGTCTGCACCCTGTAGCCGCTACAGGGTCAAGCGCGAGCGTTCCCAATGTCTTCCATCGGCGACCTTTCCCGCCGCACCGGCGTGCCGGTCGAGACCATCCGCTACTACGAGCGCATGGGCCTCTTGCCCAAGCCGCCGCGCACCGAGGGCAACTACCGCGCCTACGAGGCCGCGCACGAGCGGCGCCTGGCCTTCGTCAAGCGCTCGCGGGATCTCGGCTTCGGGCTGGACCGCATCCGCGCCCTGCTCGACCTGGCCGACGCCGCCGACCGCCCCTGCGGCGAGGTCGACGCCCTGGCCCGCGACCAGCTGGCCGAGGTCGAACGCAAGATCGCCGACCTTACGGCCATGCGCGGGGAACTGCGCGAGATGCTCGACCACTGCCAAAGCGACACGGTGGCCGAGTGCGGCATACTGGAGAGGCTGCGGGGACAATGATCGACCCTCTCTCAGAGAGAGAGGGAAGATCAGGCCGCCTCGACGTCCAGCGAGTAGCCGGCCGAACGGACGGTGCGGATCGGGTCGCTTTCGGCCGAGCCGTTCAGGGCCTTGCGCAGGCGGCCGATGTGGACGTCGACCGTGCGGGCCTCGACATAGACGTCCGAGCCCCAGACGGCGTCCAGCAGCTGCTCGCGGCTGAACACCCGGCCCGGGTGCTGCATCAGATAGTCGAGCAGGCGGAACTCGGTGGGGCCGAGGTGGACCTCCTTGCCCGAGCGCTTCACGCGGTGGGCCACCCGGTCGATGATGATGTCGCCGACCGTGATGCGGTCGTCGGCCAGGGCCGGGCGGATGCGGCGCATCACGGCGCGGACGCGGGCGGTCAGCTCGACCATCGAGAACGGCTTGACGACGTAGTCGTCGGCGCCGGTGTCGAGGCCGCGGATGCGGTCGCTCTCCTCGCCGCGGGCCGTCAGCATGATGATCGGCACGTTGCGGGTGTCGGTGCGGCCGCGCAGGCGGCGGCAGACCTCGATGCCCGAGACCTTGGGCAACATCCAGTCGAGGATGACGAGGTCCGGCGCGCGCTCGCTGGCCAGGGTCAGGGCTTCCTCGCCGTCGGCGGCGACGGCGACCTGATAGCCTTCCTTGTCGAGATTGTAGTGCAGCAGGGTGGCCAGGGCGTCCTCGTCCTCGACCACCAGAACGTACGGAGTCACTTCTAGCCGCCCTCTTGCTACTGGGCCACGACGTCGAGCTTGGGACGCTGGGAGATGATCTCCTCGCCCGTCAGCTCGAAATGGATGATCTCGGCGATATTGGTGGCGTGGTCGCCGATGCGCTCGAGGTTCTTGGCCACGAACAGCAGGTGCGTGCACGAGTTGATCGTGCGCGGGTCGCCCATCATGTAGGTCAGCAGTTCGCGGAAGATCGAGTTGTAGTGCTCGTCGACCTCCTCGTCGCTGCTCCAGACGCCGATGGCGCGCTGCACGTCCGAGGCCGTGTAGGCGTCGAGCACGTCCTTCAGGCGGCTCTGCACCAGGCGGCCCATGCGCTCGATCGAGCGGGTCAGGGCGCTCATCGGCTCGGCCTCGGTCAGGATCAGGGCGCGCTTGCCGATGTTCTTGGCCATGTCGCCGCAGCGCTCGAGGCTCATCGAGATCTTCAGCGCGGCGACGGCGTGGCGCAGGTCCACGGCCATCGGCTGGCGCAGGGCGATCAGACGGAAGGCCTTGCGCTCGATCTCGGTCTGCAGGACGTCGAGCCGCTCGTCGCGGGCCACGACCTGCTGGGCCAGGGGCGCGTCGCGGCGGGCGATGCAGTCGATGGAGTCGGCCACCTGGGCCTCGGCCAGGCCGCCCATGCGGGTGACTTCGGCCGTCAGGTGGTTCAGCTCTTCGCCGTAGGATTTGACGGTATGCTCGGTCATGTCCTGTTTCCCTCCGCCTGGCTCAGCCGAAGCGGCCGGTGATGTAGTCCTGGGTGCGGCTGTCGCGAGGATTGGTGAACATCTCCTCGGTCGGGCCGCTCTCGACCAGCTTGCCGAGGTGGAAGAAGGCCGTCTTCTGCGACACGCGGGCGGCCTGGGCCATCGAGTGGGTCACGATGACGATGCAGAACTGGCTGCGCAGCTCGTCGATCAGCTCCTCGATCTTGGCCGTGGCGATCGGGTCCAGCGCCGAGCAGGGCTCGTCCATCAGGATCACTTCGGGCGAGACGGCGATGGCGCGGGCGATGACCAGACGCTGCTGCTGGCCGCCGGACAGGCCGGTGCCGGGCTGGTGCAGGCGGTCGGCCACTTCGTTCCACAGGCCGGCCTTCTTCAGGCTGCTCTCGACGATGGCTTCCAGCTCGTCCTTGCGGCTGGCGATGCCGTGGATCTTGGGGCCGTAGGCGACGTTCTCGAAGATGGTCTTCGGGAAGGGGTTCGGCTTCTGGAACACCATGCCGACGCGCGAGCGCAGCACCACGGGATCGACGCTCTTGGCGTTGACGTCGGCGCCGTCGATCTCGATCGAGCCCTGCACGCGGGCCGACGGGATCGTGTCGTTCATGCGGTTGATGCAGCGCAGGAAGGTCGACTTGCCGCAGCCCGACGGGCCGATGAAGGCGGTGACCGACTTGGCCGGAATGTCGAGGGCGACGTCGAACAGGGCCTGCTTCTCGCCGTAGAAGACGCTGACGTCGCGGGCGCGGATCTTGAAGTCGCGGGTCTCGACCACGCCGTGGCCTTGCGGCACGGCGGTGTGGATCACGGGCGCGGCGACGCCGCCGTCGCGGTTCTGGGTGGGCATGGCGTGTCCCTGGACGAGGGCGAGAGCGTTGGGGTTGGTGACGGTCATATGGATCCTACCACCGGCGTTCGAAGCGGCGGCGCAGGATGACGGCCGCGGCGTTCATGACGATCATGAAGATCAGGAGGACGAGGATGGCCGCGGCGGTGCGCTCGTGGAAAGCCCGCTCGGACGCGTTCTCCCAGATGAACACCTGCACCGGCAGGACGGTCGAGGCGCCGGTGAAGCCTTCCGGCACGCCCGGCACGAACGAGACCATGCCGATCATCAGCAGCGGCGCGGTTTCGCCCAGGGCGTGGGCCAGCGACAGGATGGCGCCGGTCATCACGCCGGGCATGGCCAGCGGCAGCACGTGGTGGAACACGGTCTGGGCCTTGGAGGCGCCGACGCCGAGGGCGGCTTCGCGGATCGAGGGCGGCACGGCCTTCAGCGCCGAGCGGGTGGCGATGATCACGGTCGGCAGGGCCATCAGGGCCAGCACCAGGCCGCCGACCAGCGGCGAGCTGCGCGGCACGTGCAGCCAGTTGATGAACAGGGCCAGGCCCAGCAGGCCGTAGACGATCGACGGGACGGCCGCGAGGTTGTTGATGTTGACCTCGATGACGTCGGTCCAGCGGTTCTTCGGCGCGAACTCTTCCAGGTAGACGGCGGCCATCACCCCGACCGGCACCGCGATCAGGGCGGTGATGATCAGCATCAGGGCCGAACCGACCACCGCGCCCAGCACCCCGGCCTGTTCGGGCTCGGTGGAGTCGGACTTGGTGAAGAAGCCGAAGTTGAAGCCGCCCTTCACCGTGCCGCTCTTCTCCAGCTGGTCGAGCCAGGCGAGCTGCTGGTTGTCGAGCTTGCGGTCTTCCTCGGCGGTCGAACGCTTGATCTCGCCCTTGTAGTAGAGGTCGGCGTCCGCCTTGACCGGACCGGTGACGGTGATCGTCTTGCCGATCACCGTCGGGTCGGCCTTGATCTTGTCGAGCAGCTGGAAGCCGAGATCGCGCGAGACCAGGTCCATGACCTTGCCCGACGTCGTGCCCAGGTCGTCGTCCTGGATGTTCAGCTTCTTCATCACCGCCTCGGCGACGATGTAGTCGTAGTTGACCCCGTCGAGCGCGGTGCGGTCGATGCGGTCCGGGTTCAGGTAGACCGGCACGCTGATCGAGTGCGTCTCGAAGGTGGTGTAGCCCTGGGCGACGATGCGACCGACCAGCACGACCAGGAAGATCATGGCCACGACGATCGCGGCGATGCCCTGGGCCTTGAACCACATTTCCGAGCGGTAGCGCTTCTTTAGGCGGGCCTCGGCGGCCGAGAGCGTCGCGCGGGGACCCTGCCCGCGCGGGGCGGCGCCGGCGTTGATGGCGGCGTCAGTCATATTGTTCCCGATACTTCTGGACGATGCGCAGGGCGATGATGTTCAGCGCCAGGGTCACGACGAACAGCGTCAGGCCCAGGCCGAAGGCCGAGAGGGTCTTGGGGCTGTCGAACTCCTGGTCGCCGGTGAGCAGGGTGACGATCTGCACGGTCACGGTGGTGACGGTGTCGAGCGGGTTGACGGTCAGCTTGGCCTGGAGGCCCGCGGCCATGGTCACGATCATGGTCTCGCCGACGGCGCGGGACACGGCCAGCAGCATGGCGGCCATGATGCCCGGCAGGGCGGCGGGAAGGATCACCTTCTTGACCGTCTCGGACTTGGTGGCGCCCATGGCGTAGCTGCCGTCGCGCAGGGATTGCGGCACGGCGTTGATGATGTCGTCCGACAGCGAGGAGACGAACGGGATCAGCATGATCCCCATCACCACCCCGGCCACCAGGGCCATCTGGTTCTGAACCTGCATCAGGTACTGGGCCAGGCCGTCCAGCGGGCCGCCGGCCAGGCCTTCGCCGATGGCGTTGAAGCCGGCGCGGAACAGCGGGCCCACGGTCAGGGCGGCGAAGAAGCCGTAGACGACGGTCGGCACGCCGGCCAGCACCTCGAGCAGCGGCTTGACCACCGAACGGACGCGGCGGTCGGCGTATTCCGAGAGGTAGATCGCCGAGTAGAGGCCGACCGGCGCGGCGACCAGCATGGCGATCAGCATGATCAGGAAGGTGCCGGCGAACAGCGGCACGGCCCCGAAGGCGCCCGACGAGGCCACCTGGTCGGCGCGCATGGCGATCTGCGGGCTCCACTCGGTGCCGAACAGGAACGACAGCGGATTGACGCTCTGGAAGAAGCGCCAGCTTTCCCAGACCAGCGACAGCACGATGCCCAGGGTGGTCAGCACGGCGGCGACCGAGCAGGCGATCAGCAGGCCGTTGATCCAGCCTTCCACCCGATTGCGGGCGCGGAATTCCAGGCCCACCCGCGGCAGGGCCAGCAGCACGCCGATCAGGGCGACCAGCGAGGCCAGGCCGATCGTGCTGTAGCGGACGACGGCGGTGATCTTGCGGGACTCGGCGACCTTGGCGTCGAGCGCGGTCTTCAGCTCGCCCTCGTAGACGACTTCCGACGGCGACTCCTTGGCCGCGATGGCGCGGGCGTCGCTGAAGAAGACGTCCTGGCGGTCGGGCGTCAGGGCCGAGACGGCCGCCGGGCGCTCGGCCTGCAGGACCGCCTCCTCGATACGGCCGCCGAACACGGCGCCGAGCAGCAGCAGCAGGGCGGCGGGGGCGCCGGCCCAGAGGGCGGCGTAGGCGCCGTAGTAGTTGGGCAGCGAGTGGAGGCGCACCGAAGCGCCGCCGGCGGCCTTGAGCGCCCGGCCGCGGCCGAGCAGGAACGCCGCCAGCGCGAACAGCGCCAGGAACAGGAGCGAGAGCCAGGTCAGCATGCGTGAAGCGGTCTTGCGCTTGGGATGCGAGCACGGCGCCCGTTGCGCCGCCCCGCCCGTGACCGATCTATGCCGGTCGGGCGACGACCTTATGCGACGTTTCTACGACAGTTTTACGACACCGCCCGGCGGCTGCCCCTCGGCCGTGGCCAAGTCCTTTTCCGGCAAGGCTTTCGCCATCGGCAGATAGACGCCGAAGGTCGCCCCCTCGCCCTTGACCGACTCCACGTGCAGGCCGCCCCGGTGGCGGTTGACGATGTGCTTGACGATGGCCAGCCCCAGGCCCGTGCCCGAGCGGTCGCCGCTCTTCTGGCCCTCGACGCGATAGAACCGCTCGGTCAGGCGCGGCAGGTGCTCGCGGGCGATGCCCGGTCCCCTGTCGCTGACCCGCAGGCCCGCGAACAGCGACTCGGCCTCAGAATGGTCGGGGGTCAGCAGCGACAGGCGCGCGGCGGCCGGGTCGCGCGCGGCGACGGCCGTGGCCGGGGTCAGGCCGGGAAAGATCTCGACCCGCACGACGCCTTCCTGGGGCGTGTACTTGATGGCGTTGTCCACCAGGTTCTGGATCACCTGGACGATCTGGTCGCGGTCGCCCTCGACCACCGCCGAGCCGCGCGGCGGCAGGATGGAGTCGAAGCTCACCTGCTTGTCGCGCGCCTGCGGGGCCAGGGCGTCGATGACGTCCTGGGCGGCCATGGCCAGGTCGACGCGGCCGGCCGGCGCGATGTGCTCGTTCAGCTCGATGCGCGACAGGCTCATCAGGTCGTCGATCAGCCGCGACATCCGCTCGGCCTGGGCCTGCATGATGCCCAGGAACTTGTCGCGGGCGCCCGGATCCTCCTTGGCGTGGCCGCGCAGGGTCTCGATGAAGCCCGACAGCGAGGCCAGCGGCGTGCGCAGTTCATGGCTGGCGTTGGCCAGGAAGTCGGCGCGGGTGCGCTCGCTGCGGCGCACGTCGGTCTCGTCGCTCAGCACCAGCAGGGCCAGCTGCGAACCGCGCTCGTCGCGACCCAGCGGTCGGGCGTGGGCGGTCCAGTCGCGCCCCTGCGAGCCGACGCCGGTCCATTCCACCGTGCGCTCGACCCCGCCGAACAGGCTTTCGTCCACGGCTTCGAGCACCTGCGGGCTGCGCACGGCGGTGACCAGCAGGGCGCCCTCCCTGATGCGGAAGCGCTCGCGCGCGGCCTCGTTGGCGAAGACGAAGCGGCGGCCGGTCAGGTCGTCGGCCTCCTCGGCGGCGATGACCATCAGCGGCTGGGGCAGGTTCTCCAGGATCACCGCGAAGGGCGGCGCGCGGTCGGCGGCGGCCGCCGCCGGCGTCGGGGCCAGCATGTGGTCGTCGATCAGCCGGCGCAGGCGGCGCAGCAGGAAGATCCCGCCGCCGCCCAGCAGCACGGCCGCCGGCAGGGCCACGCCCGGCCGGGCCGCGCCCAGGGCCGTCATCGCCACCAGCGCGACCGGTCCGCCGGCGACCGCCGTCCAGGCCCCGGCCCAGGCGCCCGCCAGGGGGCCGCCCCAACGTTCCGGCGCGACCGGCGAAGGGGGGGAGACGGTGGGCATGGCGGGCGTCCGAGCTCCAGCGGAGAGAGAGGGCCGAGGCGGCCCGGCGGGGGACCAAGGCTCGTAAGCCAGTTTTGTGACGAAGCGATGATTCGTCGAAGCAGATATGGCGCCGCCCGATCTCATGGGATAGACGGGGAACCCCTAGATGCGTGTCGGTCGCGGCAGTCACCGCAATTTCGCCGCAACCTGACGCAATCTCGGGGGCAGAGGGTATTCTCCTTAGGGTGGTCGGTTCGAATGCAGCGCAAGGTCCTGGTCGCGACGGTCGCGGCCGCTCCTCTGTTGGCTATGGCCTTGGCCGCGCAGGCCGAGACCGTGATCAATTCCGAACGGACGACCCCGATCGCCACCGGCTCGGCCGGAACGAGCGGCGCGGCCGATGATGTCAAGATCGACACGGGCGGCACGATCAAGCTGACGGCGTCCGGCGCGCTGGTGACGCTGAACAGCAACAATAAGGTCACCAATACGGGCGCGCTGAGCACGCAGGGCGTCAACGACTCGACCGGCATCCTGATCGCCGGCGGGACCACCGGCACGGTCACCCAGACGGGCACGATCACGCTCGACGAGGACTACACCGCCACCGACACCGACTCGGACGGCGACGTCGACGGCGCGTTCGCGCTGGGCAGCAACCGCTACGGCATCCGCCTGACCGGCCCCGGCGCCTTCACCGGCGACATCCTGGCCACCGGCGGCTCGATCACCATCGAGGGCAACAACTCGGCCGGCATCTCGCTGGAAAGCGCCCTGGTCGGCAACCTGACCAACGGCGGCTCGATCTCGGTCGTCGGCAACAACTCCTACGGCGTGCGGGTCGCCGCCCCGGTGACCGGCAAGGTCACCATCAACGGCGCCGTCAGCGCCGTCGGCGAGAACTCGGTCGGCGTGGCCGTCGACGGCGACGTCACCGGCGCCTTCGTGGTGCAGGGCGGCGTCAGCGCCACCGGCTACCGCTACACCAGCCGTCCCAGCGACAAGACCGTGCGCGACAAGCTCGACGCCGACGACCTGCTGCAGGGCGGCTCGGCCGTCCGCGTGGCCGGCAGCGTCACCGGCGGCGTGCTGCTCGACGTCCGCCCGGCCGACAACGACGAAGACGTGACCGACGAAGACGGCGACGGCGTCGAGGATTCGGCCGAGGGCAGCAGCGCGCTGACCGTCTACGGCGGGGCCCCGGCCCTGCTGGTCGGCTCGGACACCGCCACGATCAACATCGGCGCGGTCGGCACGGGCGACAACGCCTACGGCGTGATCGCCAAGGGCACGATCCTGGCCAACGGCCTCTATGACGGCGTGACGGCCACCGGCATCCAGCTGGGCGGCAACGCCGGCCAGGCGACCAACATCGCCGGCGGCCTGCGCTCGGACGCCACGATCACCGTCCAGGCCTACGAGGCCAACAGCACCGGCATCCACGTCACCGCGGGCGGCAACGCCCCGACGATCTGGAACAAGGGCTCGATCTACTCCTACAGCGTCTCCGAAGGCGTGTTCGACGCCCGCGGCGTGGTCATCGAGGCCGGCGCCGGGACGACCACCCTGCGCAACGCCGGGGTGATCAACACCTCGGTCGTCGGCGAAAAGGGCACGGCCTACGGCGTCATCGACTATTCGGGGAACCTGACCACGATCGAGAACACCGGCTCGATCCTGGCCTCGATCTCGCCCACCGACGACGATCTCGACACCGACGACAGCGACACCGACGCCAGCAACGAGACCATCACCGGCAAGGCGGTGGCCATCGACGTCAGCCGCAACACCACCGGCGTCACCCTGACCCAGAACGGCGTCAACGACGGCGACGACGGGGCGGACGGCGTGGCCGACACCGATACGGACGGCGACGGCGTCGACGACGCCGACGAACCGGCCATCATCGGGGCGATCCGCTTCGGCTCGGGGAACGACACCTTCAACGTGCTGAACGGCACGGTCGTGGGCGACATCTCGTTCGGCGACGGCGCCGACGTGTTCCGCATCGACGGCGGCGCGGCCGTGATCGGCGCGCTGAGCGACAGCGACGGCCGGCTGGACGTGACCATCGGCAAGGGCTCGCTGGGCCTGACCAAGGCCGACACGATCAACATCACCAGCCTGAACCTGGGCGCCGAGAGCAAGGTGGTGTTCACCGCCGATCCGTCGACCTCGACCAACACCCACCTGGTGGTCTCGGGCGCGGCCAACATCGCTTCGGGCGCGCAGCTGGGCCTGCGCCTGACCAGCCTGCTGACCGCCCCCACCTCGTACACGGTGATCACCGCCGGCTCGCTGACCAGCGGCGCCCTGGGCCAGAGCCTGCTCGACGACGCGCCCTACATGTACGTCGCCAGCAGCCGTTCCGACGCCAACAACGTCTATATCGACGTGCGCCGCCGCACGGCCGCCGAGATCGGCCTGGCCCGCTCGGGCGCTTCGGCCTACGACGCGATCTTCAACGCCCTCAGCGGCGACTCCGACGTGGCCAGCGCCTTCCTGGGCATCAACGACCGCGGCACGTTCCTGCACAACTACAACCAGCTGCTGCCGGACCAGGGCGAGGGCATGTTCGCCACCCTGCAGACGGTCAACCAGCAGATCTCGCAGGCCACCTCCGTCCGGCCCGATCCGGGCGACCGCTACGGCCCCGACAGCATCTGGGTCCAGGAGATCAACGCCCTGGTCCGCCGCGAGGACGGCCCGACCCTGGGCACCGACACCCAGGCCTTCGGCTTCGTGGCCGGCTACGAGGCCATGGGCGACGCGGGCGGCGCGCTGGGCGTGACCCTGGCCTACGCCGCCCTCGAGGAGCACGACAGCGTCGCCCAGGTGGGCGAGCAGACCACCACGTCGTTCGTCCAGACGGGCGTCTACTGGCGCCGGTCGGTGGGCCCCTGGCGGTTCAACCTCGGCGGCGGCGTCGGCTACGGCTGGTTCGACAGCACCCGCGTGATCCTGCTCGACACCAACCAGGACGGCACGTTCGAAAGCAGGCGCGAGGCCAGCAGCGACTGGGGCGCGCTGACCGCCAACGCCTTCGCCGGCACGGCCTACGAAGTGAAGTTCGGCCGCTTCTTCACCCGTCCGGAAGCCCGCCTCGACTACACCTACCTGAACGAGGACGACCACGACGAGACCGGCGGCGGCTCGACGCTGGACAACCAGATCGGCCAACGCAAGTGGAGCAACCTGTCCGGCGACGTCGGCGTGGTGCTCGGCGCGGACCTGGGCCGCGACGTCTGGGTGCGCCCGGAAGTCCGCGTCGGCTACCGCAAGACCCTGGCCGGCAAGCTGGCCTCCACGGTCGCCACCCTGAATGGCCAGACCTACGTGCTCGAGCCGTTCGACGACAAGGACGGCGCCCTGACCCTGGGCTTCGCCCTGCGGGCCGGCACGGCGATGTCGTACGTGGCGCTGGAAGGCACGGCCGAAAGCACCAAGCGCCAGAAGCGCTACAACGTGAAGCTGACCGGCCGGACGATGTTCTGACGAACCGTCCGCCCAGGTGGAACCGAAGGCCCCGCACAACGTGCGGGGCCTTTTTCACAAGGGCTTTGCGCCGATCTCGGCGACAATCCGCCGCAGTCGCCGCAAGGGCGGCGGCCGGCCACGCTAAAGGTCCGTTTAAGGACTAATATTAAGGCTGTTCCCATCGATAACAGACGGCGGCCCGATCGCCGTGAGGGGAAGACCTTGACCATCCATCGCTTCGCCCGGGGCGGCGCCGCCCTGGCCGGCGCCGCGACGCTCGCCGTCGCCGGCGGCGCTCACGCTCAAACTCCGCCGGACCAGCAGGCCCGCATCGAGGCCCTCGAGGCCCAGCTGGCCGCCCTCCAGAAGCAGATCGCCGAGATCAAGGCCGCGACCGTCGCGGCCCCGAAGGCGGCCCCCGCCGCCGCGACCACCACCACCGCCGCCGCCGCCGCTCCGACCGCGACCGTCAGCATCGCCGGCGGCCGCCCGACCATCGCCTCGACCGACGGCGCCTTCAGCGCCACCCTGCACGGGGTGATGCAGCTCGACACCGCCCACTACTTCCAGGACAAGGGCCTGGCGTCGGTGATCGGCAACGGCCGCGACCTCAACAGCGGCAGCAACTTCCGCCGCGCCCGCCTGGGCATGGACGGCAGGTTCTTCAAGACCTTCGACTACAGCGTGCTGCTCGACTTCGGCGGCGCGGGCACCGACGGGGCCGGCGCGCTGCAGGAGCTGTTCATCCAGTACAACTACGCGCCCCTCAAGGTCCGGGT
Source organism: Caulobacter sp. (assembly GCA_047607095.1). Lineage (GTDB taxonomy): Bacteria > Pseudomonadota > Alphaproteobacteria > Caulobacterales > Caulobacteraceae > Caulobacter. Next base: position 2,798 of record JASGDR010000055.1, on the reverse strand, counting down.
CGGCGCCTTCGCCCCGAACGTGGGCCTGGAGGACGCGGCCTCGACCAACGGCTCGATGTTCGCCGAGCGTCCGGCGATCTCGGAGATCACCCGCGGCCTGGCCGGCGCCGACCGCCGCTACGCCCTGCAGGCCCAGGTCGGCGCCGAGCGCTGGCTGATCTCGGCCGCCGCCACCGGCGGCAAGGCCGGCGACGCCCAGACCTTCGACGAGCAGCAGGGCTATCTGGCCCGCGCGGCCTTCCTGCCGGTCAAGACCAAGGACTGGCTGGTGCACGTGGGCGGCGCGGCCAGCGTCGTCGTCACCCCGGCCCAGACGGCCGTCGGCGGCGCCTATCCGATCACCCTGACCGAGCGCCCCGAACTGCGCGTCGACGGCACGACCCTGGTCTCGACCGGCGCCATCGACTCCACCGGCGCCCGCCACTTCGGCGCGGAACTGGCCGTTCAGCACAAGAGCCTGCTGGTGCAGGGCGAATATTTCGACGTCGCGCTGGACCGCCGCAACCCGGCCGCCGGCGTCAGCGATCCGAAGTTCGGCGGCTGGTACATGGAGGCCGGCTGGGTGCTGACGGGCGAGAGCCGCCGCTACAACGGCGCCACCTTCGCCTTCGACGCCCCCTCGATCGCCAACCCCTTCGACCCGAAGGCCGGCAAGTGGGGCGCCTGGGAACTGGCGGCGCGCTATTCGGTGCTCGACCTGAACCACCATGAGAACGCGACCCTGGCGGCAGACCGCGTGCGCGGCGGCGAGCAGACGATCTGGACCGCCGGGGTGAACTGGTTCCCCAACTCGGTGACCAAGTTCTCGCTGGACTACCTGGACGTCGACATCGACCGCCTGGATCCGGCCGGCGGCAGCGTGGCGCTGAGCCAGGGCTACCAGGCCGTCAACCTGCGCAGCCAGTTCGCGTTCTAGAGCCGAAACACCGTGCGTGGTCCTCGTCCTTCGACAAGTTCAGGATGAGGACCAAAGCCGCGGCCATGCGGTAGAGACCCCCGCCCGGAGCCCGTCGAAGGGCGGGGTTTTCGGCTCGCCCCTTTCTCACACCCCCATCAGAAACATTAGGGCGCACAACGCCCGCGAGATCGGCCAAGGTTTCGGCGTTATCCCAGAGGACGCCCGATGACCCTGCTCCATCTCCCCTCCCGCCGGGACCTCGCGATCGGCGCCCTGGCGGCGACCGCTCCCCTGGGCGCCCGGGCCCAGCCCAAGGTCGTGACGCTGCTGAACGTCAGCTATGATCCGACCCGTGAGCTCTATCAGGAGATCAACCCGGCCTTCGCCGCCTACTGGAAGCGCCGGGTCGGCCAGGTGCTGGACATCAGGCAAAGCCACGGCGGTTCGGGGAAGCAGGCCCGCTCGGTGATCGACGGCCTGCAGGCCGACGTGGTCACCCTCGCGCTCGCGGACGACATCGACCAGATCGCCGCCCGCGGCCTGATCGCGCCGAACTGGCAGTCGCGCCTGCCCAAGAACTCGGCCCCCTACGCCTCGACGATCATCTTCCTGGTCCGCAAGGGCAATCCCAAGCGGATCAAGGACTGGGGCGACATCGTCAAGCCGGGCGTCGAGATCATCACCCCCAACCCCAAGACCGGCGGCGCGCCGCGCTGGGCCTATCTGGCGGCCTGGTCGTGGGCGCTGAGGCAGAAGGGCGGCAACGACGCTTCGGCGCGAGCCTTCGTGCAGCAGCTCTATCGCCAGACGCCGGTGCTCGACAGCGGCGCGCGCGGCTCGATGACCACCTTCGCCCAGCGAGGCGTCGGCGACGTGCTGCTGACCTGGGAGAACGAGGCCCTGCTGGCCCGCGACGAGTTCGGGGCCGACAAGTTCGAGATCGTCTATCCCTCGCGCTCGATCCTGGCCGAGCCGTCGGTGGCCGTGGTCGACAAGGTGGTTCAGCGGCGCGGCACGCGGCTGGTGGCCGAGGGCTATCTCAACTTCCTCTACAGCCCCCTGGCCCAGGACATCATCGGCAAGCATCACTACCGCCCGCGCGAGGCCAAGGCGGCGGCCAGGTACGCCGCCAAGTTCCCCGACATCCCGCTGGTCACGATCGACCGCGAGTTCGGCGGCTGGGCCAAGGCGCAGGCCCGCCACTTCGCCGACGGCGGCGTCTTCGATCAAATCTACCGGCCCTGAGAGTCTTCTTGGGCGTGAAGTCTACCTGGACAATAGGATATAGCGCTTGCCGTCAGGTTCGTGCGTTATCCGCATGGACCTTCCGAGACATCACCCGAGACAGAGCGACAGAGCCATGACCACCGCCTTCAAGTCTCCCACCCGGCGCGGCCTGCTGGGCGCGGCCGGCGCCGCCGCGGCCTTCGGGGGCCAGGCCCTCACGGCCGGCCAGGCCCTGGCCCAGCCCAAGCCGCTGACGCTGCTGAACGTCAGCTACGACCCGACCCGCGAACTCTACAAGTCGATCAACACCGCCTACGCGGCCTACTGGAAGAAGAAGGTCGGCCAGACCCTGGACATCAAGCAGAGCCACGGCGGCTCGGGCAAGCAGGCCCGCTCGGTGATCGACGGCCTGGAGGCCGACGTGGTCACGCTGGCGCTGGCCTACGACATCGACGAGATCGCCGACAAGGCCCGCCTGCTGCCGGCCAACTGGCAGTCGCGCCTGCCGCAGAACTCCACGCCCTACACCTCGACCATCGTGTTCCTGGTCCGCAAGGGCAACCCGAAGAAGATCAAGGACTGGGGCGACCTGGTGAGGCCGGGCGTCGAGGTGATCACGCCCAACCCGAAGACCTCGGGCGGCGCGCGCTGGAACTACCTGGCCGCCTGGGCC
>JASGDR010000054.1:0-11243 GCA_047607095.1 Caulobacter sp. | reverse complement strand
GGATCGAGCCGCCGCGCCGCCAGGGCGGCGACGCGTCCGGCCGTGGCGTCCAGATAGGCCATCACCTCGGCCTCGTCGGCGAAGGGTTCGGCCTCCAGGTCGGCCAGGCGTCCCTCGGCCATCGCCGCCAGGTCGCCCCGGTCGTGGCTGGAGGCGGCCAGGGCCTCGACGGCGGGATGCTTGCGCGGCGGCTTGCCGGCGGCCAGCTCGTCCACCGCCTCGCGCCACCAGGTCAGGCGGATCTCGCCCATCAGCGCGTTGGACACCCCGCCCGCCACCCGGGCCAGCTCGTAGTTGTAGGCGTAGAGCGCCACCACGTCGGCCCGCGCCGCCGGATCGGCGATGAAGCGGCTGGCGAGCCAGCGATCCGGGTCCATGCGGCGGACCAGGTCGTCGAGGCCGGAATCGTAGGGGTTGTCGGGCGCGGCGGACATGGCGCGGCTTATGCCCCCGCCCGGTTCGAAGAGAAAGGCCCGCCGCGCCGGCGGACCACGGGGCCCCAAAGAAAAAGGCCCGCCGAACGGCGGGCCTTCCGTCTGCGGACCGTCGACCGGTCAGCCGAACAGCGTCTGGTACATCGTCATGGTCACCAGCATCGGGATGCTGAGCAGCGTGTTGATGCGCGAGAACAGCATGGCGATCTTGGCCGCCTTGGCCTTGGTCTCGTCGTCGGCGGGCACGAGGCCCAGGGCGCGCTTCTGGTTGGGCCAGATCACACCCCAGACGTTCACGAACATCACGGTGGCCAGCCACATGCCCATGCCGATGAAGGTGAAGCCCATGTCGACGCCGCGCTGGTAGCCGTGCCAGGCGCCCAGGGTGATGGCCTCCATCAGGTAACCGCGGCTGAACGCCAGGATCATGCCCATCAGCCAGGTGGCCAGGGCCGCCCAGCGGAACCAGAACAGTGCCTCGGGGGCGATGTACTTGGTCACCGCCGGCTTCAGCTCGGCCGGGATGGTCGGCATCACCCGGATCTGCACGAAATTGAAGTAGTAGAGCAGCCCGATCCACAGGATGCCGAACAGCACGTGCAGCCAGCGGAACACGCCTTGCCAGTAGGCGCCGTGGAAGCCGCTGGGGCTGTGCCCGAAGCCGAACACCATGACCAGCGCCAGCACGAAGCTGACGATGATGGTGCTGCGGAAATTGGTGAGGATCCCGGACAAGTCAGCCCCCTGAAGCCGTTGCGTGGCGGCCAGGATAGGGATTGCGGGAGAGTCGGGGAAGCAAGTGCGTCCTTCGAGGCTCGCCTTACGGCTCGCACCTCAGGATGAGGGACTCGTTGCACTGAATTCCTCATCCTGAGGCGCCCGCGACGCGGGCCTCAAAGGACGCAGAGCTTGTCAGACCGCGATCAGCGCCGCGGCCAAGCGTCGGCCTTCGCTGGCCAGGACGTTGTAGGTGCGGGCGGCGGCCTCGGTGCTCATGAACTCGAGACCCAGGCCCGCGGCCTTGAGGGCGTCGCGCACGGGGCGCGGCGGCAGGGCGTTGGCCAGACCCACGCCCAGCAGCACGAACTCCACCGCCCCGCCCGCGGCGTAGACCGGGGCGAAGGCCTCGGGCGTGAGCTCGGCCAGCGAGGTCACGCCCCAGTCCAGCGGCTGATCGTCGATGATCAGCAACGAACCGGGACGCCAAACGCCGGAGACCCGGAAGCCGCCGCCGCCCCAGGCGTCTACCGACGGGGGCTGGCGGGGAGTCAGGGCCTGGTTCACGGGCGGCTGGCCTCGCCGAGCTTGATCGGCTTGGCTTCCTCGTCGCCGCGCTTGACGCCCCAGACCAGGATCAGCGGCAGAGCGATATAGATCGACGAATAGGTGCCGATGATGATGCCGAACACCATGGTGAAGACCAGCGGGCGCAGCACCGGGCCGCCGAAGATCAGCGTGCCGCCCAGCGCCAGCAGCGCCGTCGTGCCGGTGATGATCGTCCGCGACAGACGCTCGTTCTCCGACAGGTCGATGATCTGGCGCAGCGGGGTGGTCTTATACTTGCGCAGGTTTTCCTTGAGGCGGTCGAAGGTGATGACCTTTTCATTCATCGAATAGCCGATGACCGTCAGCAGGGCCGCGACCGAGGTCATCGAGAACTCGATCTGCATCACCGACAGGATGCCCAGGGTCAGGATGATGTCGTGGAACACGGCCACGACGGCGCCGACGCCGAACTGCCACTGGAAGCGGAACCAGATGTAGCCGAGCATCAGCAGCAGGGCGATGCCCAGCGCCTTGAAGCCGCCAATCAAGAGTTCGCCCGAAACCTTGGCGCCGATGACGGTAGGGGCCGGCATGGTCATGCCGGGGAACTTGGCGATGATCTCGGCCTTGATGCGGTTGGCCTCGACGTTGGCGTTGCCGCCTTCGGTCGGCAGGAAGCGGATCATGGCGGAGTTCGGCGCGCCGAAGCCCTGGACCTGCACGTCGTGCGCGCCGGTGGACTTGGCGACGGCGCGCAGCTTGTCGAGGTCGATCGGCGCGGTCACGGGCGTCCGGGCTTCAAGGGCGACGCCGCCCTTGAAGTCGATGCCCAGGTTCAGGCCCTGGGTGAAGAACGAGAGGCCGGAGCCAAGGATCAGCACCACCGAGATGACGGCGGCGACGGGCGCCCAGCGCACGAAGCGGAAGTGGGTCGAGCGCGGGATCAGGCGGATGAGGGGCCAAGCAGCCATGAGCTTTGATCCTTACGCGATCGGCAGCTTCTTCGGCTTGGTGGCCTTGAACCACCAGCCGATGAGCACTTGAGTGATGATGATGGCGGTGAACAACGAGGTGAACACGCCGATGGCGAGGGTCCAGGCGAAGCCCTTCACGGGGCCCGAGCCGAAGCCGAACATGATGCCTGCCGAGATCAGGCTGGTGATGTTGGCGTCGAGGATCGACACCAGCGCCAGCCGATAGCCGGTGTCGGCCGCCGACATCGGCGATCGTCCCGCGGCCGCTTCGTCGCGCATGCGCTCGTAGATCAGCACGTTGGCGTCGACCGCGACCGCCAGGGTCAGGATCAGGCCGGCGATGCCCGGGAAGGTCAGGGTCGCCTGGGTGAACGACATGATGCCGATGATCAGCAGCACGTTGGCCGCCAGGGCCAGGGCCGCGAACACGCCGAACAGGCCGTAGGCCAGGATGATGAAGACGAACATCGCCGCCGCGCCGATGGCGAGCGAGATGGCGCCGGCCTTGACCGCGTCCGCGCCCAGTTCGGCGCCGACGGTGCGTTGCTCTTCGATGTTCAGCTGGGCCGGCAGGGCGCCCGAACGCAGCAGCAGCGACAGCTCGCTGGCGCTCTCGACGGTGAAGTTGCCGGTGATCTGGCCCGAGCCGCCCAGGATCGCGCCCTGGATGACCGGCGCCGACAGCACCTTGTTGTCGAGGACGATGGCGAAACGCTTGCCGATGTTGCGCGCCGTGGCGTCGCCGAACTTGCGCGCGCCCGAACCGTTGAAGCGGAACGACACGACGGGGCGGCCGCTCTGGCCGTCGAAGGCCTGCTGGGCGTCGACCAGCTCCTCGCCCGAGACCAGGGCGCGCTTCTTCAGGGCGTAGTAAGGCGCGAAACCGTCGGAGCTGGGCATCAGCACCACGCCGGGCGGCATGCGGCCCGACTGCATCTCCTCGGGCGTGACCGTCTCGTCGACCATCTGGAAGGTCAGCTTGGCGGTCTTGCCGATGACGGCCTTCAGACGCTCGGGATCGCTTTCGCCGGCGGCCTGGATGACGATGCGATCGGCGCCCTGGCGGGTGATCGTCGGCTCCTTGGTGCCCAGGCTGTCGATCCGGCGACGGATGGTCTCGATCGACTGGTCGACGGCCTTGGCGGCGTCGGCGCGGGCGGCTTCCGGCGCGAACGACAGCTCGATGCGCTGGTCGGCCTTGGTCGCGACGTTGACGTCCTTGGTCAGCGTGCCCTGGATCTGGCTGCCGAGCTTGCTCAGCTCGGTGGCCGCCGCGGCGACCTTGGCGGCGTCGTCGATCCGCACGGTGACGACGCCGTTGACCTGCGCCAGGCCGTTGAAGCTGATTCCCGCGGCCCGCAGGCTCGAGCGAACGTCTTCGGCCAGGTTGTCCAGGCGCTCCTTGCGCAGCTGAGCGGTGTCGACCTCATAGAGCAGGTACGACCCGCCCTGGAGGTCGAGACCGAGGTTCAGCTTCTGCTTGGGAACCCATCCCGGCAGGGCGTCGAGCGTCTTCTGCGGCAGAAGGTTCGGCAGGGTGAAGACGATGCCGAAGATCACCGACAGGGTGACGAGGACAATCTTCCAGCGGGATAGGCTCAGCATGGACTACGAGGCTCTCGACGACGCCGGGGCGCCAGGGCGGGCTAGGTTGAGACTGACGGGCTCAGTTCTTCGGATCGTTGGCCGGGGCGGGTTCGCCCTTGGCCGAGACCTCGGTGATCATGCCCTTGCGCACCTTGACGGTGACGCCCTGGGCGATCTCGACGCCGACTTCGCGCTCCTCGACGCGCACGATCTTGCCGAGCACGCCGCTCGACAGCACCACGTTGTCGCCGCGCTTCAGGTTGTTGAGCATCGTCTGATGCTCTTTCTGACGCTTTTGCTGCGGACGCAGGATCATGAAGTAGAAAAACACGATCAGGATCACAGGCAGGCCAAGAGCCTGGATCAACGCGTTCGGATCGCTCGGCATAACGTCTCCAAGAATTTCCAGCGGCGGGACGTCTGAAATAGGGCCCCCGCCAAGTCGGCGGAAGCTATGCGTTCACCTCCTGTTTTGCAATGAGGGCCCTTTTGCAACGCCCGCCCTTTTGCAATGAGAGCGCGAGGGGGTAAGGAGCGTGGCCATGACCGAAGCCGCCCTGCCCCTGCTCGCCCGCATCGCCGACGCCCTGGAGCGCCTGGCGCCGCCCGCTCCCGCCGCCGTCGACTTCGGCGGCGCGCGCCTGTTCCGACACGAGCCGGTGTCCGGCGCCTTTTTGCCCGCGCCCGACTACGCGATGGACATCGAGCTTCTGGTGGGGATCGAGCGCCAGAAGGATCGCTTCGTCCAGAACCTGCGCCGCTTCGCCACCGGCCTGCCCTGCAACCACGTGCTGCTGTGGGGCGTGCGCGGCACCGGCAAGAGCTCGCTGACCAAGTCGGCCTTCATGGCGCTCGCGGCCGAATATCCCGAACTGAAGCTGGTCGAGGTGGATCGCGACGAGGTCGCCGCCCTGCCCCCGCTGTTCGACGCCCTGCGCACGCGCTCGGAACGTTTCGTGGTGCTGTGCGACGACCTGTCGTTCGAGGACGGCGCGGCGGCCGCCAAGGCCCTGAAGTCGGCCCTGGAAGGCGGCGTGGCCGGTCCGCCGGAAAACGTGCTGTTCGTGGCCACCTCCAACCGCCGCCACCTGATGCCGCGCGACCACGCCGAAAGCCAGGGCGCCATCGCCTCGGCCGAGAACGCGGAAGAGGAGATGAGCGTCTCCGACCGCTTCGGCCTGTGGATCGGCTTCCCGCCCATGGACCAGCCGACCTACCTGGCGGCGATCAACACCTATGCCGAGCGCTTCGACCTGAAGGTCGAAAACCTGGAGCGCCGGGCCCTGCAATGGTCGCAGCTGCGCGGCGCGCGTTCGGGCCGGGTGGCCTGGCAGTTCGTGCGCGACCTGGCGGGCGAACTTGGCGTACGCTTGCCCGGATAAAAAACATCCGGGGGGAGACGCGGCGATGCGCAAGCCGTGGTTCAAGGTCAAGCGGTTCGGCTATGGCGCGGGCCTGCCCTGCGCCTGGCAGGGCTGGGCGGTGCTGGCCGGCCACCTGCTGCTGATCCTCGCCGCCGCCGCGATCCTGGGCGACCGCCCTCTTCCGCTGTCGATCGTGGTGATCTCGGCCACGCTGGGCGTGGTGTGGATCGCGTGGAAGACCAGCGACGCCCCCTGGCGCTGGCGCAACGGCGACGAGGACTGAAGGCTCAGTCCTTCTTGGCGTCCTTCACCGCGCCTTCCAGGTCGCCCGAGCGCACGCCGCCGACCACCTTGTCCTTCTTGCCCTCCTTCTTGAGCGCCTCGTCGCCGGTGATCGTCCCGACGGCGGACTCGACCTTGCCCGTGGTCTTCTGGGTCTTGCCGGCGTCCTTGTCGCAGGCGGAAAGGCCCAGCAGAGCGACGGCGGTCAGGGCGGCGAAGGAAAGCGGACGGATCAGGTTCATGCGGTAAGGCTCCGGTTGTTCGGAACCTCAACGCCGCTTGTCGGGCTTTGGTTCGCCCTCAGGCCGGATCGGCGACCGGCGGGGCCTTCTTCTCGGTCAGGGCCACCAGGGCCACGCCCAGCATGGTCGCGCCGCCGCCGATGACCAGTTGCAGCGACAGCGTGTCGCCCATGAACAGCACCCCGATCGTGCACGAGACCAGCGGCGTCAGCAGGAAATAGGGCGTCACCCGCCCCGCCTCGCGCCGCTGCACCAGCCAGAACAGCAGCGCGCTGGCGCCGATGGTCGAAACCACCCCCGCGAACACGACGCAGGCCCAGGCGATCGGCGGGGCGGCCTGCACGCGCGGGATCACGTTCGGCTCGAAGGCGAAGGACATGGCGATCAGCACCGGCGCGGCGATCAGCGCGGTCATGCCCTGCACCTTCAGCGGCTTCACGCCCGGGGTCTTGCGCACCAGCACCGTGGCAACCGCCCAGATGGCGGCGGCGATCACGCCCAGCACGATGGCCGGCAGGTCGGCCGCGCCGTGAGGGTCAAGGCTCATCCAGGCCACGCCGGCGAAGGCGACGGCCAGGCCGACGACGGCCGGCGCCCGCATGGTCTCGCCCAGCATGCGCCAGGCGAACAGGGCCGTGAACGGGATCCAGAGCTGGGTGGCCACCACCAGCGGGCTGAGCGACCTGGCCATGCCGAACGCCAGATAGATGATCCCGAAGTGGATCGGCCCCGACAGCAGCACGATCGCCAGCAGCCGCTTCCAGTCCGGGAACGGCGGCCGCACGAACGGGAACAGGAAGGCCAGGGCCAGCAGGAAGCGCAGGCCTCCCACCATCATCGGCGGCAGTGCGGCCGTCGCCACCTTGGCCGCGGCGTTGTTCAGCCCCCAGGTCATGATGATCGCCAGGATCGCGAGACGCTCGAGCGTCGTCAGGGGGCCGGTGGAGGCGGACATGGGCCGCCTTGGATCAGACCCCGCCGGTTCCTTCAACCCCGCCGAACGCGCCATCGGGTCCGATCACCTCGCGAACGGCCGACAGCAGGATCTCCAGGTCCGCGTCCGGCGTCGTGAAGGCCGGGGTCAGATAGACCACCTTGCCCATAGGCCGGATCCAGGCGCCCTTCTCGGCGAAGGCCCGGCAAAGCGCGCCGACGGCCACGGGCGAGGAGAACTCCACCACCCCGATCGCCCCCAGCACCCGCACGTCGACGACGCCCGGGGCGGCGCGGCACGGCTCCAGCCCGGCCTTCAGAGCCGCCGAGACCCGGGCCACGTCGGCCTTCCAGCTCCCGGCCTCGAACAGGTCGAGCGAAGCGTTGGCCGCCGCGCAGGCCAGGGCGTTGCCCATATAGGTCGGCCCGTGCATCAGGGCCGCGCCCGCATCGTCCGACCAGAAGGCCTCGAACACCCTGCGCGAGGCCACGGCCGCCGACAGCGGCAGGGTTCCGCCCGTGAGGGCCTTGGACAGCGTGACGATGTCGGGCTCGATCCCGGCCGCCTGCATGGCGAAGAACTCGCCGGTGCGGCCGAAACCTGTGAAGATCTCGTCGAAGATCAGCAGCACGCCGTGCTTGTCGGCCAGGCGGCGCAGGCGGCGCAGAACTTCGGGGTCGTGGAACAGCATGCCGCCGGCGCCCTGCACCAGGGGTTCGGTCAGCATGGCGGCGATCTCCCCGCCCCTTTCCGCCAGCAGGGCGTCGAGCGCGGCCTCGCCGGCGTCGTCCAGCGGCAGGTCGGCGATCACCTGGCTCGGCATGACGCCGGAGAACAGGCTGTGCATCCCTTCCTCGGGGTCGCAGACCGTCATCGTCGCCAGGGTGTCGCCGTGATAGCCGCCACGGAACGACAGGAAGCGCGTGCGGCCCGTCTTTCCCTGGTTGATGTGGAACTGCAGCGCCATCTTCATGGCGATCTCGACGGACACCGAGCCGGATTCGGCGAAGAACACGTGATCCAGCTCGCCCGGCAGGACGGCGGCCAGCCGCGCGGCCAGACGATAGGCGCTCTCGTGCGCGAGGCCGCCGAACATCACGTGCGGCGTCCGCTCCAGCTGCTCGCGCACGGCGGCGGCGATGTGGGGGTGGTTGTAGCCGTGCACCGCCGTCCACCAGCTGGCGATGCCGTCGACCAACTCGCGTCCGCCCTCCAGCACGATCCGCGAACCGTGGGTGCGCACCACCGGAAGCGGCGCCGGGGCCGTCTTCATCTGGCAGTAGGGCCGCCAGACGTGCTTGGCGCCCTGTTCGAGCCAGTCGGGAGCAGTCATGGCGATCCTTTCGTTGCGCCGGCGGGGTGGCTTGCCTAGAGCGTCCCGGCCCACCAGGGCAAACGGGAACTGAATCGGCATGCACAGTCTGGACGCCTTCGCGAGCGGCAAGCTCGCGGCCCTGGAGGCCATGAGCCTGCGCCGTCGCCTGAGGCCCACCCGCCGCCTGCCCGGCGCGATCGTCGAGCGCGACGGCAAGCGGCTGCTGTCCTTCTCCTGCAACGACTATCTTGGCCTGTCGCAGCACCCGGCCGTGATCGCCGCCGCTCAAGGCGCCGTGGCCGAATACGGCGCGGGCTCGGGGGCCTCGCGCCTCGTCACCGGCGACAGCCCGCTGATCTCCGAACTCGAAACACGGCTGGCCCGCCTGAAGGGAACCGAGGCCTGCGTCGTCTTCGGCTCGGGTTATCTGGCCAACACCGGGGTGATCCCGACCTTCGCCGGCAAGCAGGACATCGTTTTCGTCGACGAGCTGGCCCACGCCTGCATCTGGGCCGGCGCACAGCTTTCCGGCGCCAAGGTGGTCGCCTTCCCGCACAACGACAGCGACGCCCTGGCCCAGCTCCTGGCCGAGCACCGGTCGAGCTTCCGACACGCCCTGGTCGCCACCGACGGGGTGTTTTCGATGGACGGCGACGTCGCGCCGCTGGACTGGCTGTCGGCGGTCTGCGAGGCCAACGACGCCTGGTTGCTGGTCGACGACGCCCACGGCGTGGGCGTGCTGGCGCAGGGCAAGGGTTCGGCGGCCCTGTTCCCCGACGCCGTGATCCCGCTGCAGATGGGCACCCTTTCCAAGGCGCTGGGCTCGTACGGCGGCTATCTGTGCGCCTCCCAGGCCGTGGTCGATTTCCTGAAGACCCGGGCCCGCACGGTCGTCTACACCACCGGCCTCCCGCCCGCCTCGGCCGCCGCCGCCATCGCCGCCCTGGACCTGATCGATGCCGATCCGGCCTTCGCCGCCCAGCCGCTGCGCAAGGCCCGCCTGTTCACGGAAGCCGCCGGCCTGCCGCGCGCCGAAAGCCCGATCGTGCCGGTGGTGATCGGCGAGGCCGACGCCGCGCTCGCCGCCTCCGCCGCCCTGGAGGCCGAGGGCTTCCTGGTCGTGGCCATCCGCCCGCCGACCGTGCCGGCCGGCACGGCCCGCCTGCGCCTGGCCTTCAGCGCCGACCATCCCGACGACGAGATCCTGCGCCTGGCCGCCCTCGTTCGTCCCTATGCCGAGGCGGGCCGATGAGCGGCCTGTTCGTCGCCGGAACCGGCACCGACATCGGCAAGACCCATGTCGCCTGCGCCCTGATCCGAAGCTTGCGGGCGCGTGGGGTCGCGGTAGACGCCTTCAAGCCGGTGGTCAGCGGTTTCGATCCCGCCGATCCGTCCGCCAGCGACCCCGCACGCCTGGCCGACGCCCTGGGCGACCCGACCGCCCTGCCCCGCATCTCGCCGCGCCGCTATCTCGCGCCGTTGGCCCCGAACCTGGCCGCGCGGCTGGAGGGCGAGACGCTGCGGATCGAGGATCTGGCCGCCGACTGCCGCGCGGCCCTGGCCGGCGCGCACGACCTGATGCTGGTGGAAGGCGCCGGCGGGGTGATGTCGCCCCTGACCGACGAGGCGACCAATCTCGACCTGATCGCCGCTCTGGACCTGCCGGTGCTGCTGATCGCCGGCTCGTACCTGGGCACGATCAGCCACGTGCTGACCGCCCTCGTCGCCCTGCGAGCCCGCGGCGCGGCCGTCGCCGCCGTGGTCATGAGCGAAAGCCTGGACGCGCCCGACCTCGTCCAGACCGCGCAGGCCCTGGCGGCCTTCGAGCGCGAGACGCCGATCTTCCTTGCGCCCCGCAACGAACATTGGGACGCATCGGACCTCGCGGAGCATTTGGCCAAGGGGCTCTAAACACCATGCGCGTGGCGATGATCGGCCTGGGCGACATCGCCCGCAAAGCCTACCTGCCGGTGCTGGGCGCGCGCGCCGACGTCGAGCTGGCCTTCGTCACCCGCAACACCGCCACGCTGGACGAACTGGGCGCGGCCTGGCGCGTTGGGCGCCTGCACGCCGATCTCGACGAGGCCCTGAACCAAGGGCTGGACGCCGCCTTCGTCCACGCCGCCACCGACGCCCACCCCGGCATCGTCCGGCGCCTGATCGAGGCGGACGTCCCGACCCTGGTCGACAAACCCATCGCCGACACGCTGCCCGAGACGGAGGTTCTCGTGGATCTGGCCGAGACGCGCGGCGTGTCGCTGGCCGTCGGCTTCAACCGCCGCTTCGCTCCGCCCTACCTCGCCGCCGCCGAACGCAAGGCGTCGCTGGTGCTGATGCAGAAGAACCGCCGCGCCTATCCCGACGGCCTGCGCCGCGCGGTGTTCGACGACTTCATCCACGTGATCGACACGATCCGCTTCCTGGCGCCGACAGCGACGCAGGCCCGGATCAGCGGCCATGCGCCGGAGGGCAGGATGCTGCAGGCCGGCCTTCACCTCACCGGTCCCGGCGTCGACGCCTTCGGGATCATGAACCGCGACGGCGGCGCCGACGAGGAGGTGCTGGAGGTCTCGGGCGGCGGCGCCAAGCTGCGCATCGCCGAACTGTCGGACGTCGTGGACTACGCCGGCGGCGAGCGCCTGGCCCGACGCGGCAACTGGACATCGGTCGGTCGTCAGCGCGGCTTCGAGGGCCTGGTCGAGCACTTCCTGGGCGCGGTGCGCGAGGGCCGCCGGCTGTCGGCCCTCGACGCGCTGGAGACTCACCGTCTGTGCGAGCAGGTGGTCGCGGCCCTGACGCCGACCGCCTAGGCCGGCGTCGAAGTCCGTCCCTCGTCCGCCCTCAG
>JASGDR010000053.1:0-3584 GCA_047607095.1 Caulobacter sp. | reverse complement strand
GCGCGTGAGATGAGCCTGTCGATGAGTTGGGGACAAGGTTGGGAAAATGTATAGCGCGGCCAATCTGACGGTAAGGCGGGCATGAACGTCTTTCTGCTCGAGGACGACCCGGAGACGGCCGCCTTCATCGAGAAGGGGCTGAAGGAGCGCGGCCACTTGGTCGAGGTCGAGGCCGACGGCGCCGCGGCGCTGCGGCGCCTGGCTGAGCGCGATTTCGACGTGCTGGTGCTCGACCGCATGGTGCCCGGCGTCGACGGCCTTTCGATCCTGAAGGCCGTCCGGGCCGAAGGGCGGACGACGCCCGTCCTCTTCCTGACGGCTATGTCGCAGATCGCCGACCGGGTGGACGGCCTGGAAGAGGGGGCCGACGACTATCTCGTCAAACCCTTCGCCTTCGCGGAACTGGCCGCTCGCGTGGCGGCGCTCGGCCGCCGTCCGGCCGCCGCGGAATTCGAGACCGTGCTGCGGGTGGCGGACGTGGAGATGAACCTGCTGCGCCGCGAGGTTCGTCGGGCCGGCAGGCTGGTCGACCTGCAGCCGCGCGAGTTCACCCTGCTGGAGAACCTGATGCGAAGCCCCGGCCGCATCGTCACGCGCACCATGCTGCTCGAACGGGTCTGGAACTTCGGCTTCGATCCCAAGACCAACATCGTGGAGACCCACATGTCGCGGCTGCGCGGCAAGCTGAACGAGGGCTTCGAGCGCAGCGCCATCCGCACCGTCCGCGGTTCCGGTTACATGATGAACGACGATGCGTAGCCGGGTTCCCAAGACGGTCCGCGGACTGAGCCTGTTCGTCGCCGGGATTTCCTGCGTCCTGACCCTGGTCGTCGGGGTGGTGACGTTCAGCATGGTCCACCATGAGATCGAGCGGCAGCTCGATCACCGCATCGAACTCGAAACCCAATCCCTGCTGGCCACCTACGAACGGGCCGGCTTCGACGTGCTGGTCGGTGCGGTGAAGGACCGGGACCGGCGCCCCGCCAGGGGAACGCTGGGTTATCTCGCGGGGCGCTCGGAAGTCGGCAGCCGCATGGGCTACATGGTTTTCGACGCCTCGGGAAAGCGGCGGGCGGGCGACTTCCAGGCCGAAACGCCGCCGCCGGGTTGGAGCGAGTTCGTGAGGTTCCGCAGGCCGGACGGCGGCAAGGGCGTCGCCCAGGCGATGAACGTAGCCTTGTCGGGCGGCGGGCGACTGGTCGTGGCGGCCGATCGCGCCGATCTGATCGACATCGATCGTGCGTTGCTGCGGGTCTTCCTGATCAGCGCGGGTCTGGTGGCGGCCGTGGGCGTGCTGGCGACCTTCGCTTTCGGCGGGGTCGTGCAGAGGCGGTTGAACGCGATCCAGGGCGCGGCCGAGGGGATCATGGCCGGCGACATGCGCCGTCGGATGCCCGTGGACGGCTCCGGCGGTGAGTTCGACCAGCTGGCCGTGGTGCTCAACCGGATGCTCGACCGCATCGAGGACCTGATGAGCAACCTGCGGCAGGTTTCGGGCGACATCGCTCACGATATCCGCACGCCCCTGACCCGCCTGCGGGCGCGGCTGGAAGCTATCGAGGAGGGCATCGAGGACGGGGAGGGCCGATCCCGGGTCGAAGGGGCGCTGACCGAGGTCGACGACCTGCATGAGCTGTTGTCGGGGCTCCTGGCCCTGGCTGAGATCGAGGGGCGCTCGGTGCGGGATCGCTTCGGGAAGGTGGATCTCGCCGGACTTGTGCGCGAACTGGCCGACGCCTACGGCCCGGCCCTGGAAAGAGCGGGCATGTCTCTGGAGCTGGAGCTCGGGGGCGCGACGCTTCGCGGGGACAGGCCCCTGCTGCTTCAGGCCCTTTCGAACCTGATGGACAACAGCCTTTTCCACGCGGGGCCGGGCAGTCGGATCACGATTTCGGCGCGGCCTACGGAGGGTGGAGCCCGTCTGCTGTTCGCTGACGACGGGAGAGGCGTGCCGGCGGAGGACCGGCATCGGATCTTCAAGCGCTTCGTCCGTCTGGATCCGTCGCGAACCACGCCTGGACATGGCCTGGGGCTGGCGATGGTTGCGGCCATCGTCTCCGCGCACGGCGGCGATATCGCCGTAAAGCCCTCCGACCGTGGCCTGGCCTTCGAGATCATGCTGCCGACGGACGGCTGATCGGAAGGGGGCTGCGCCGCCTCCGGCGCACGGCGTTTCGTTGAGGGAGGACATCCTCTCGCTCTTCGCGAGCAATCGACCCATAGTCGCGGCGTCCGACTCGTTTCGTCTTCGAGCCGGTCGATGTCGAAGTGCGTATCCGGGGGTGGGTGTTGGCGCTGTCGCGCAGCGAGATCGAGGCGATGGCGCCGGACCAGAGCGCGCTCAAGGCGGCCGCCGGGCTGCTGAAGCCCGCCAAGTGGTCCTCGCGGGGCGTATCGGGCGGCCTCGTCTGGGGCGAGTGCCAGGGCTCGGGGGCCAATCCCTACCGCGTCGCCGCCGACACGGTGGACATCGGCAGCAAGTGCACCTGCCCGTCGCGCAAGTTTCCCTGCAAGCACGCCATCGCCCTGATGTGGCTGCACGTCGACGAGCCCGCCGGCTTCGCGCCCGGCGAGACGCCGGACTGGGTCGCCGAATGGATGGGCCGCCGACGCAAGTCGTCCGGCGCGGCCGTCTCGCCCTCGGCCGCCAGGTCGGACGTCGGTCCCAAGAGCCTCGAGGCGGCGACGGCGCAGGAGGTCGTCGAGGTCGCGGATCCGGCCGCCGAGGCCAAGCGCAAGGCCGCCGCCGAAAAGCGGGCGGCCGACGTCCGGCGGCAGGTCGAGGCCGGGCTGGACGATCTGGAGCTGTGGATCTCCGACCAGCTGCGCACCGGGCTGGGCGCATTCCTGGCCGAGGCGGCTGATCGTTGCCGGCGGATCGCCGCCCGGCTGGTCGACGCCAAGGCCGGCGCCCTGGCCGGCCGGCTCGACGAGACGCCGTCGCGCCTGCTGCAGCTGCCGGCGGAGGAGCGGATCGACGCGGCCATCGTCGAGCTGGGCAAGCTGACGCTGCTGGCGCGCGCCTGGCGCGCCGCGCCCGACGATCCCGAACTGCGGCGCGAAGTGATCTCCACCGAAAGCCGCGAGGACCTGATGTCCGACCCGGACGCCCCGCGCTGCGCCGCGATCTGGGAAGTGCTGGGCGAGCAGATCCTCACCCGCCGCGACGGACTGGTCAGCGTCTCGACCTGGCTGCTGAACACGGGCGCGGAAGGGCCGCCCTTCGCCCTGCTGCTCGACTATTTCCCGGCCTCGGCGGGACGGCGCAGCGGCGCTTTCGCGCCCGGCGCGCGGTTTCGTGCCGAACTGGCGTTCTACCCCGCGCGCAATCCGCTGCGCGCCCTGATCGTCGAACGGTCGGAGGCGGAAGCGGCGGACGGCGAAGCCTGGCCTGAACGCGCTGGGGGCGACCCGCTGGCGTCCTATGCCGATGCGTTGCTGGCGGCACCCTGGATGCTGGCCGCGCCGCTGTCGCTGCCGCCGGGACGGATCGCCGAGGACGGCGCGGGGCGGCGATGGTGGACGGGCGAGGCCGGCGCGCTGCCGCTCGACGGCGCGGCGCCGGACGTGTCGCTGGGCGCGCG
>JASGDR010000052.1:0-9019 GCA_047607095.1 Caulobacter sp. | reverse complement strand
TGGAGCCGGAGTCGCGGTTCAGGTGACGCGTCCGATGGCCGATCCGGGCCTTCACGCGGGCGCGGCGCGGTCCAGATGTCGCCTCTAGGCTGGACGCTGGACCGCGCCGCGCCCGCGTGAAGGCCCGGATCGGCCATCGGACGCGTCACCTGAACCGCGACTCCGGCTCCATCCGGCGCGATCGCGGCGCTGCGGACTTTCGAGCGGCGCAACGCATCCTCGATCGAGAAGACGTGCCGGTCGACCGGAACCCGCGCCAGAACCCCGGTCGGGGCGATCGCCAACAGCGCGGCCCCGATCAAGAGACCCACCGAGCGCTTGAACAAAGAAAACATATCGTCTCTCGACAGGCGTCAGCCCGGCGACAGGCGCTCGCAACGAGGCCCGCCGCCGGGACTCGCGTTAGAATTCCTTGGTGAGCGCCACACTCACGACCCGCCCGAGAGCGGAGTAGTTCGTGGAGTCGTAGTTGACCCGGAACGCGCTGACCGGCGCCGCGTAGGGCGGCGCCTTGTTGAAGGCGTTCATCACCGACAGGTTGACGTTGAACGCGCCGACGGGGCTCCGCGTCAGCCGATAGTCCGCCACCAAGTCGAGCGTCGTCATGGAGCCACGCTTCACATTGGGCGTCACATTGGTGTCAATCACACCGGCGGTGTGATTGACGCTCGACGCCAGCGTCAGCGCTTCGCCAGACCAGCTCGCCCCCAGCCGCCCCCTGAACTTGGCGGGAAAGAACACGGCCCCCGCGATCAAGGTCTCGGGCGAGTTGGCGGACGCCCTGCGGGTCGCGTCGGTGATCCAGCTTCCGTTGGCGTTGAAGTCCAGCCGTCCGCCCAGGCCGTCCGTTCGATAGCGGGCGGAGACATCGACGCCGCGCAGCTTGTCGGAAGCGGCGTTGGTGTACTGGGCCTCGACGACGGCGAAGACGCTCGCGGCGTTATAGGGCGATCCCAGCAGGTCGTAGGTGAACACGCCCGCAGGCAGATCCGCCCAGGCGAACGCGCCGGCGATATCCGCCGCGCTCGGATTGAACGTGACGAACTCGGCGTAGGCGGGATTGGTCAGAGCCTGGTTGAAGATCGTGATCGGCGCGACGATGCGGTCCGTATAGTCGATCCGGAACCCGTTCACCTCGAGACTGAAGCCGGGAAGGAAGGCGGGGCTGTAGGTCAGGCCGGCCGACAGGGTCTCGGCCCGCTCCGGCTTCAGATTCGGGTTGCCGCCGAACTGCAGGATGCCCTGCGCGCCCGCCGGCGCACCGGCCAGGGCGCCGCCGAGATAG
Source organism: Caulobacter sp. (assembly GCA_047607095.1). Lineage (GTDB taxonomy): Bacteria > Pseudomonadota > Alphaproteobacteria > Caulobacterales > Caulobacteraceae > Caulobacter. The sequence goes on along the minus strand of JASGDR010000052.1, from coordinate 7,734 downwards.
CTGGCCGAGGTCAGATAGAGAATCCGGGACGAGTACTGCTGGAGCAGCGTGGGCACCTTGAAGCTGCGCCCCCAGCTCGCCCTCAGATCCAGCTCCGGCGTGACCCGCCAGAGCGCGCCGATCTTGGGCGTGGTCGTTTCGCCGAAGCTGTCATAGTTCTCGTGCCGCAGCGCCGCGTTGACCGTGAACTCGCGAACGAGCGGGATCCCCTGCCCTTCCGAGACCAGCGGGACGTTCACCTCGCCATAGCCGTAGTAGCTGCTGTCGTCGCCGCCGCCGTTGGGCGTGGCCGTGCCCGCTCCGGTGATCAGATCCCGGTTCTCGAAGAAACTGCTGCGCCAGCCCCCGCCCAGCGACACGCGGACGTCGCCCGAAGCCAACGAGAACAGCCGCCCCTCGGCCTCCAGCCCGATCGTCTCCGAATGGTTCTTGTTCTGGAGGTTCGTCTTGCTGGTCGTCGCGCCCGTCAGGATGTTGAACGTCTTGCGCCCAGGAGTCGCGGAGACGTTGCGGCTGAGCGAGCCCGCCAGCCTCATTTTCCAGTCAGGCCCAAGATCGAATTCGATCGAAGGCGCGACGCCCCGGACGGTCGAGCGGGATTCGAAATAGGTGGCGACCGTGCTCGACGACGCGGTCAGGAACGAATTGGTCCGCTTGGTGTAGTAGGCGTCGAGCGACAGCTCGGCGATGTCGCCAAGCCGCTGATGCCCGCTGAACAGGCCGCTGACCTGCTTGTTCCGGGGATAGATCTCGTACCGCGGAAAGTACGAAAGATGGGACAGGTAGTCCCGCTGGTCGGCTCTCACGGACGTGTTGCGCGAGACATCCCCGGTGATCAGGAAGCCGCCTGAACTCCAGGCGTGGCCGCCCAGCGCCGTATATTGCTGCTGCTCATAGCCGCCTTCGGTCGCCACCCCATAGCGCGCCTTCAGCTCGACGCCTTCGTAGTCGCGCTTCAGGATGATGTTGGCGACGCCGCCGACGGCGTCCGAGCCGTAGATCGCCGAGGCGCCGTCCAGCAGGATCTCGACCCGCTCGATGGCCGCGGTCGGGATGACCGACAGGTCGGCGGCCTGGACGAAGCCGTCATAGGGAAGGCGCGTTCCGTTCAGCAGCGTCAGGGACGCGTCCGGCCCGAGTCCCCGCAGATTGAGGCTCGAGGACCCCGTCACGTTCTGGTTGGCGGGGCCTCCGCCCGTCGCCCCCGGGGCCACGCCGGGGTTCTGGCCGCCCGAGAAATTCTGAGGCAGGGCGCGCATCGCCTCGCCCAAGGTGCTGTGCCCCGAACGCCGCATGTCGCCCTGAGAAATGGTCACGACCGGCGACGAGGGTCGCGCGCCGCGAATACGGCTGCCCGTGACGACGACTTCGGACAGCTGCTCCGCTTCAGTCGCGGGGGAGACGCCCGCCTCGCTCTGGGGGCGCGCCTGCAGCACGATCGTGCCGCCCTGGTCCCGGACCACGACAAGGCCGGTGTCCTTCAGCAGAACGGCCAGGGCCGCGCGAGCCTCCATCTGGCCGCGGACCGCGGGCGTCCGGACGCCCGTCAGCTGGTCCGTGGGCGCGATGATCTGCAGGCCCGACTGCAGCCCGAACTGCGCGATGGCCTTGGCCGCGTCCTGCGCCGGAATATCGAAGCTCCTGCTCTGGGCGTAGGCCTGCGCCGCCAGCCCCAGCGCGAAGATCGCCGCGCCGCACCCCAGGATCGCCTTGCGTGATGTGTTCGTCATGTCATCCCCCGACGGCCCGGAACGGACCGCTCTGGAGGGGAAGTCGAGCCCGGCCTCGCATTTCCTCCATGTCCGGACGAAAAAATCCGCCGCCCCGTCAATGCAGGATCAGAACCTCGCCCTCTCGGACCTCGACGCGGGCGTTCAGGCTCAGCGCCGCGGCCTGGGCGAAGCCCACCGGATCATTGGCCTCGAACACCCCCGCGACGCCCCGGCCGGCCAGGTCCGGGTCGGCGACGACGATCCGCACATCGCTGTAGCGGGCGAACTGCGCGACGGCCGACGACAGGCTCTCGCCGGCGAAGACCAGCCGCCCCTGACGCCAGGCCAGTACGCGGCCGACCTCGGCCGGCTCGACCTTGGCGATGACCATCGGCACGGCGTCGTGCGCCACCACCGCGCGGGTGTTGGCCGCGATCCGCATCGGCCTCCGACGGTCCGACCGCCTCTCGCTGACCTCGACGACGCCCTCGCGCACCAAGATCTGCACCGGCTGGTCGGCCAGCTGCCCCACCGTGAAGCTGGTCCCCACCGCCCGCACCTCGGTGCTTCCCGCCCGCACCACGAACGGCCGGTCCGGGTCCTTGGCGACGTCGAACAGCGCCTCGCCCCTCTCCAGCGTGATCGAGCGCCGCCCGGCGGTGTAGTGGACACGCAGGCGCGTGGCGGTGTTCAGCGTGATAACCGATCCATCGTCCAGCGCCACGACGCGCTTCTCGCCGCGACGCGTGTCCAGCTGTTCGGGCCGCTCCAGCAGCGCCAGGCTGACCACGCCGACGACCGCGGCGGCGATCCCCGCGCCCAGCCACAAGCGGCGGGAGGCGCGAAACCCACGCCGCGCCGGCGTCTCGCTCGCCTCGGCCCTGGCGCCCTCGGCGCTGAACAGCACGGCGGTCATGCGCAGATAGGCGCCCTCGCGCCGACGGTCGCTCGCCAGCCAGGCCGACAGCGCCGCGTCCTCCGTCGCGGTCAGGCCGCGATCGGCTCTCGCCACCCATTCGGCGGCGGCCTGGTTGATGTCGTCAGCGGTCTCGGGGGCCACGATCTCGGCTCAACTCTGAGGGCTTCAACTTAGTCGATTCAGCTTCGGGCTCCCCTCCACTTTCGAAGGATCTGGCCAGCAGAAAAACGCCCCGGGCCATCCGCTTCTCGACCGTGCTCTCCGGGACGCCCAGCCGCCGCGAGACCTCGCGCTGGCTCAGCCCCTCGACCCGCCGCAGCCTGAAGACGTCGGATATCCGGGGCGGCAGCTCCGACAGCATCCGCATCAGTCGCCGCAGCTGATCGCGGTCGACAACCACGGCCTCCGGAGAGGGATCCTCCGAAACGCCCGCCGCGCCGGCGATGTCCTCGACCGACTGGATCGGCACGACCTTCTGGCGCCGCATGAAGTCGACCATCACGCCGGAGGCCATCCGGAAGACGTAGCTCCTGGGGTTCTCGATGTGCTCGACCGAAGCCATCCCGGCCAGCCGCGCGTAGATCTCCTGGACGATGTCGTCGACCTCGAACCCCGCCGGCGCCCGGCGCGCCAGCGCCCGCCTCAGCTCGGCCTCATGGGGCAGGACCTGCGCGGCGATCCAACGGGCGCGCTCGCGGTGAGCGACGGCTCGCGCCGCGCCGCTCATGTCCCGATCGCTGCTTTCGTTGTCCTGCGCCACGCCGCCTCCGAGATCAGCGTATCGCCTGCACGCCGACGCGGGGAGGCCGACGCCGACCGCCTAGGTGCGAATTTCGAGCAGAACGCTCGGAAGGACGGGAAATCCGGGGTTTTCGAGGCCGTCGGGCCACATTCCGACTGTTTCTTTCTCTCACCTGGAGGAAGTCATGCGCTCGTTCGACGTCGCCCGCGCCAAGCCCGTAAAACCCGGCGGCGTGTCGATTACCGCAAGGCAAACACCACTTGTCGCTCGAATGTTCGAGCAGCGTCAGCGCCGATTGCTGACGCATCTCTAGAGTCAGCGCCGGCGGTCACCTCGACATTTTGGGACGCCGGGCTTGACGATCCCGGACATAGTGGGCGCGAAGGCAGTCACGGTGGAGCCCGAAGCGCCGCCGATCGTACGATTTCCCATATTTGTCAGGCGTATATTCGGCGGTTCTAGCGCGCCAGATCGTACTCTAGCGTAGCTTCGGCCGTGGCGCGCCCTGCAGGATTCGAACCTGCGACCGTTCGCTTAGAAGGCGAATGCTCTATCCAACTGAGCTAAGGGCGCGCGCTGGCCGGCTTAGCCCGGGAGGCCCTCAGTGGGTCCAGGGCTGCTTGCGGTTGGCCGCGAAGTTGTCGGCGTAGGCCTTGATGATGCGCTTGGGAACCTTGGGTTCGAAGAGCTGGAACGAGATCTCGTGACGCTGGGCGTAGGCGATGGCCTCGTCACGGGCCTCGAAGGTCAGGCGGACCTGGCCGTTCATGTCGCTCGACTGGGTCCAGCCCATCAGCGGATCGGGCTTGCGGGCCGTGGCGGGTTCGAACTCGAGCACCCAGTCCTTGGTCTTGGCCTTGCCCGACTGCATGGCGTTCTTGGCGGGACGATAGATGCGGGCGAGCATGGACCTCTCCAAACGGCTCCAGCGGGTGGTCGGAGCGGCAGGATTTGAACCTGCGACCCTCTGCTCCCAAAACAGATGCGCTACCAGGCTGCGCTACGCTCCGGACACCAGCAAGGGGTTGCCTTGTAAGCGATTTCCGATTCTACGCAACAGAACAAAGCAGGAGCATGAGACTTTGTGAGAAGTCTCATGTGGGGTCGCCGCCGGGCGGAGCCAAGGCCCGCCCCCTCGCGACGCCGCCGCGACGCACACGCGCCGCCGGTCGCCGGAGAGGGCCTAAAACGCATCGCCGGGACCGGGAGACCAAATCCCCCGCTCCAGCCCGCCTCACGCTCGGAATAAGACGCCCCTCAGGCGGCCGTGATCTCGGCGACGACGAGACCCTTGGGGCCCTGGGCGAAGCGGACCATGACGTCGTCGCCCGGCTGGAGGTCTTCGAGGCCGCCGCGGCGCAGGGTCTCGATGTGCACGAAGATGTCGCCCGGCGCCTCGTCGCGGACCACGAAGCCGTAGCCCTTGGTGCGGTTGAACCATTTGACCTTGGCCCGCTCGGGCGGACCGGCCGGCGTCAGGGACTGGCGAGCCGCGCCGCCGCCGAAGCCGCTGCGCAGGCCGTCGCGACGGGGCGCCGACTCGTCGAAGGTGCGCCGCGGGCGGTCCAGCGGCGGCGGGGCCGAGGTCTCGTCGAGATCGACGACCTCGCTGACCTGCCAGCCCTTGGGGCGCTTGACCACGTCGCAGACGATGACCGCGCCCTCCAGCGCCGATTCACGGCCGCAGTTGCGCAGCGAGGTGACGTGCAGCAGCACGTCTTTCAGGCCCGTCTGGCCCGGATCGTCGGGAACGATGAAGCCATAGCCCTTTCCGACGTCGAACCATTTCACGCGGCCGCTGATGCGTACGAGATCCTCGTGCGCCGCCGATGCATCCAAGTCGTAACCAGACATTCCGCCCCTCTGGCTCGCCCAAACAGCCCAAAGGAGCGAGCACCACAAGAATAACACTGTTCTCGCGGAGGGAGAGCCGTCAATGGCCAAATGATGCGAAGTGCGCGCAATACGAAAGGCGCGACGTTTAGTCGCGCCCTTTGTGTGCTGTCAGAAATTTCGAACTCTGCGGTGGCAGTCCCTAGGGGAGTCGAACCCCTCTCTCCAGATTGAAAATCTGGCGTCCTAACCGATAGACGAAGGGACCACTAAGCTTCGTAGAAGCAAGGTAATCCGCAGTAGTTCAAAAGTAGACGCCTCGCGACTGGCAGTCCCTAGGGGAGTCGAACCCCTCTCTCCAGATTGAAAATCTGGCGTCCTAACCGATAGACGAAGGGACCGCGTCGCCGCGAGGAGCCGGGGATATACAAAGGCTCCCCGGGGAGCGCAAGCGGTCAGATGCGATTTTTTTAATCCGTCCACATGCGCGGGTCGGCGGCGTCTTCGATCTCGAGCTGGACCCCTTCCCGCCCCATGTAATCGTCGGGTTTCAGGCGGCCGACGACGTGCAGCGCGCCCCCGCCCGCCAGCAGCCGACGGCCAAGATCGGTCTCGGCCGAACGCCAGGACACGGCCTTGATGCGGTCGCCGGAAGGACCGACGAGGTCGACCCTCACGTGGCCGCCGCGCAGCGCCATGGGCCGCTCGGGCCGCACGCCGGTCAGGGCGAACAGCGGCTCGACATTGCCCGGACCGAACGGCGCCATCTGCTGGAACTCGGTCCAGAGGACGCGATTGGCCGCGCGCGGCTGCACCAGGGCGTCGATCTCGACCGACTCGGGCCCGACCTCGGCCATCTCGCCGGCCAGGGCCTGTTCCAGGAAGGCCCGCAGCTCGGGAATCGAATCGGGACGCACGGTCAGGCCCGCCGCCATGGCGTGCCCGCCCCCGGCCATCAGGATCCCGGCCTCGAAGGCCGCCTGCACGGCGCGGCCGAGATTCACCCCCGGCTGCGAGCGGCCCGAGCCCTTGGCCACGCCGGCCGCGCGGTCGATCCCGATGACGATGGTCGGCTTGCGGTAGCGCTCGCGCAGGCGACTGGCGACGATGCCGACCACCCCGGGGTGCCAGTCCTCGCCGGCCACGACGATGACCGGCGCCTCGGGATCAAAGTTGCTGCCGCGCTCGAGAATCGCCGCGGCCTCCTCGACCACGGCCGCCTCGACGGCCTTGCGCTCGGTGTTGAGCTCGTCGAGCTCCTCGGCCAGGGCCTGGGCCTCCAGCGGATCGTCGGTCGACAGCAGGCGCGCGCCGAGATCGGAGCGGCCGATCCGGCCGCCGGCGTTGATTCGCGGCCCCAGGATGAAGCCGGCGTGGAAGACGCTGGCCGCCCCCTGCCCTTTCGCCACCTCCAGCAGGGCCTTGAGCCCCGGATTGGCCCAGCTGGACATCACCCGAAGGCCGGTCGCCGTCAGGGAGCGGTTGAAGCCGACCAGCTGGGTGACGTCGCAGACCTCGCCCAGCGCGGTCAGGTCGAGCCATTGGCGGAGATCCGGCTCGGACCGCCCCTCGCCGAACAGGCCGCGCCTGCGGGCCTCGCGGTTGAGGGCGACCAGCAGGATGAAGGTGACGCCGGCGGCGGCCAGCACGCCCTGCCCGCTCTGGCAGCCCGGACGGTTGGGATTGACGACGGCGGCGGCCGGCGGCGGATCCTCACGCATCAGGTGGTGGTCGATGACCACGACCTCGAGGCCGATCTCGGCGGCGCTGGCGATGGCGTCGTAGGCGGCCGCGCCGCAGTCGAGGGTGACGACCAGCTCGGCGCCGCTCTCTCTAATGGTCTTGAACGCCGCCGGACTGGGGCCGTAGCCCTCCTTCAGGCGGTCGGGAATGTAGATCGGCAGCTCGACGCCCATGTGCCGGAACCAGCGCACCAGCTGGGCGGCGCTGGTGGCGCCGTCGACGTCGTAGTCGGCGAAGACCATGGTCGGCCGACCCTGCTCCAGGGCGTCGATCAGGATCTCGGCGGCCCGGTCCATGTCGGTGAAGCTGGACGGATCGGGGAACAGCGACTTCAGGGTCGGCTGCAGGTAGTCGCGGGCCGAGGCCTGGTCGATTCCCCGGGCGGCCAGGGCCCGGGCCAAGGGCTCGGAGAGGCCGAACTGGCGGCCAAGATCGCGGACGACGGCGGCGTCGGCCGCCCGCTCGCGCCAGGCGCGGCCGGACAGCGAGCGCGTCACGCCCAGGAAGGCGGCGGGAGCCTCGGGGGCGACGGGAACGGCGTGACCGTCGGCCATGGGCTAAATCAGCCTGAAATCAGCGTCTTGGGGCATGGGAAGAGATTAACGGTTTCGGGGGATTCGATCCATCGCACGCCGCCGCGGCGGAAGCGGACGTAGAGCCGCCTGACGGCGGCCCCCTCCGGCCCTCCGGGCCACCTCCCCCAGAGGGGGAGGATCTTGAGCCAGGAACCTCCCCCCGTGGGGGAGGCGATCGCGCAGCGATCGGTGGGGGGAGTTGGCGCCAGG
>JASGDR010000051.1:0-8787 GCA_047607095.1 Caulobacter sp. | reverse complement strand
GCGGGCCCGCGGCGGCGGCCCCTGCGACATCGTGCTGGGCGACCGCTTCGGCGCGGCCTGCGCGCCCGAACTGACCAGGCTGGTCGAACAGGCGCTGGAGGAGATGGGTTATCGGGTGGCCCGCAACGCCCCCTACGCCGGCGGCTACACCACCGAGCACTACGGCCGCCCGGCCCGGCGCACCCACGCCCTGCAGATCGAGATCAACCGCTCGCTCTACATGAACGAGACCACCCGCGAGCCGACCGACGGCCTCGCGCCCCTGACGGCGCACGTGGAAAGATTGACGGAAATCCTGGCCCAAACGGACTGGTCGGGACTGAAATAACGCCCCGAACGCCGCGATTTGCGGCGAAATCGCCTGCAAATCACCGCAAAGCCCTGCAAAATCGCGCCTCCCGGCTGCGAGCCAAAAAAAAGCCCGGCGGTAAGGCCGGGCTAGTTCATTAGGGAGGAAACGCCCAGGAAGGGCAGAAGCGGCAGCGCCGCCTCACACATTCCTTATAGGGTGCGCTGCGAAATCGAGCAAGCGGAAAGTTGGACAGCGGTGTCGATTTTTCTGCGACATCCTGTAGCAACCCTTTGCACAGCAAGGATCGGAGAACGCCGGTCTACAAGCTTGACTATAAATTAGGCATTGCTGCGCTGCACAATTGGTTGCTAAAGAAACGACAATCGCCAGAAACCACCTCAAACCCGGTAGGAATAAGGGTTTGCGGCCTGACACCGGTGACCGCGACATAAGGCGCCGTTTGGGCGGGGTGGATAAACGCAGCGCAGTCGCGTAAAAGCCGCGCGCCTGACGCGCGCAGCGTCTCATCCGAATTTTCTCCGAAAGCCCGCCGTCCTCCCATGTCCATGCGAAATATCGCCATCATCGCGCACGTCGATCATGGCAAGACCACCCTCGTCGACCAGCTGCTGGCCCAGTCGGGCGTGTTCCGCGCCAACGAGGCGACGACCGAACGCGCCATGGACTCCAATGACCAGGAGCGCGAACGCGGCATCACCATCCTGGCCAAGTGCACCAGCGTCCTGTGGAACGGTGAAGCGGGCGAAACCCGCATCAACATCATCGACACCCCCGGACACGCCGACTTCGGCGGCGAAGTCGAGCGGATCCTCGGCATGGTGGACGGCTGCGTCCTGCTGATCGACGCCGAAGAAGGCGTCATGCCGCAGACCAAGTTCGTGCTGACCAAGGCGCTGAAGATGGGCCTGCGCCCGATCCTCTGCATCAACAAGGTCGACCGCGCCCACGCCGACCCGGACCGCGTGCACAACGCCGCCTTCGACCTGTTCGCCGCCATCGGCGCCACGGACGAGCAGCTGGACTTCCCGCACATCTACGCCTCGGGCCGTTCGGGCTGGGCCACGCTGGACATGAACGTGCCCAGCGACAACCTCGCCCCGCTGTTCGACCTGATCGTCCGCCACGTGCCGGAGCCCAAGCAGATCGCCAAGCGCGACGAGCCGTTCCAGATCCTGAACGTGCTGATCGAAAGCGACCCGTTCCTGGGCCGCCTGCTGACCGGCCGCATCGAAAGCGGCAAGGCCGTCCCGGGCATGGCCATCCACGCCCTGGACCGTAACGGCAAGGAAATCGAACGCGGCCGCATCACCAAGGTGCTGGCCTTCCGCGGCCTGAAGCGCCAGCCGATCGACGAGGGCGCGGAAGCGGGCGACATCGTCGCCATCGCCGGCATGTCCAAGGCGACCGTGGCCGACACCCTGTGCGCCCTGGAAGTCACCGAGGCCCTGCCCTCGCAGCCGATCGATCCGCCGACCATCTCGATGACCGTCTCGGTCAACGACAGCCCGCTGGCCGGTCGCGAAGGCGACAAGGTGCAGTCGCGCGTCATCCGCGACCGCCTGCTGAAGGAAGCCGAGAGCAACGTCGCCATCCGGGTGACCGAGAGCTCCGAAGGCGACGCCTATGAAGTGTCGGGCCGCGGCGAACTGCAGCTGGGCGTCCTGATCGAGAACATGCGCCGCGAAGGCTTCGAGGTCTCGATCTCGCGTCCGCGCGTCGTGTTCCAGGCCGATCCGGAAACCGGCAAGCGCCTGGAGCCGATGGAAGACGTCATGATCGACGTCGACGACGAGTTCTCGGGCATCGTCATCGAGAAGCTGTCGCTCCGTAAGGCCGAGCTGAAGGACATGGGTCCGTCGGGCGCGGGCAAGACCCGCATCCAGCTGACCGCTCCGTCGCGCTCGCTGATCGGCTACCAGGGCGAGTTCCTGACCGACACCCGCGGCTCGGGCGTGCTGAACCGCGTGTTCAGCCACTACGAAGCCTACAAGGGCGCCATCGACCAGCAGCGCAAGGGCGTGCTGATCTCCAACTCGGACGGGGAAACCGCCGCCTACGCGCTGTGGAACCTGGAAGAGCGCGGCACCATGTTCGTCGGCGCCGGCGAGAAGACCTATCAGGGCATGATCATCGGCGAAAACGCGCGTCAGGATGACATGGACGTCAACCCGATGAAGGCCAAGCAGCTGACCAACGTCCGCGCCTCGGGCAAGGACGAGTCGATCCGCCTGACCCCGCCGCGCAAGATGACCCTCGAGCAGGCCATCGCCTACATCGAGGAAGACGAGCTGGTGGAAGTGACCCCGAAGAACATCCGCCTGCGCAAGCAGACCCTGAACCCGTCGTTCCGCAAGAAGCGCGTCAAGGAAGACTAGTTCTAAGGATCCTTCGGGATCTTTGAAGAGGCCGCCGACCGCAGGGTCGGCGGCCTTTTTCGTTTGGGCCCCTACTTCCCGCTCACCCGCCAGATGACGTTCCCCACGTCGTCGGCGACCAGCAGGGCGCCCCTGGCGTCGAAGACCACGCCCACGGGCCGGCCCAGGGCCTCGCCGTCCTCGTTGAGGAAGCCGGTCAGCACGTCGCGGGGCGGGCCGGACGGCTTGCCGCCGGCGAAGGGCGTGAAGATCACCTTGTAGCCGCTGTGCGGCTTGCGGTTCCACGAGCCGTGCTGGCCGATGAACGCCCCGCCCCGGAACGCCGCCGGCAGGGCCGAGGCCGCATCGAAGGTCAGGCCCAGCGAGGCCGTGTGCGGCCCCAGCGCATAGTCGGGCACGATGGCCCGGGCCACCAGGTCGGGCCGCGGGGGCTTCACCCGCGCGTCCACATGGCGGCCGTAATAGCTGTAGGGCCAGCCGTAGAAGCCGCCGTCCTTCACCGAGGTCAGGTAGTCGGGCACAAGGTCGCTGCCGATCTCGTCGCGCTCGTTGACCACGGTCCACAGCGCGCCCGTCGAGGGCTCCCAGCCCATGCCGTTGGGATTGCGCAGGCCGCTCGCGAACAGGCGCTTGGCGCCGGCGGCCCCTCCGGTCGACACGTCGATCTCCCAGATCGCCGCCCGCCCCTCCTCTTCGGCCAGGCCGTTCTCGGCGACGTTGCTGTTGGAGCCGACCGTCGCGTAGAGCCGCTTGCCATCGGGGCTGGCGATCAGGCTCTTGGTCCAGTGATGGTTGCGCGGTCCGGCCGGCAGGTCGGTCACCCGCTCGCCCCTGGCCGTGATCGTGGTCTCGCCGCCGCGATAGGGGAAACGCAGCACCGCGTCGGTGTCGGCCACGTAGAAGGCGTCGCCGATCAGGGCCATGCCGAACGGCGAATTCAGGCCCGACAGGAAGGTGGCGCGCACGTCGGCGACGCCGTCGCCGTCGGCGTCGCGCAGCAGGGTGATGCGGTTGGCGCTCTTGGTCGCGGCCCCCGCCCGCTTCATGACCATGGCCTGGACCCTGCCCTTCAGGCCCTTCTCGTCCTCGGGCTTGGCCGGGGCGTTGGTCTCGGCCACCAGCACGTCGCCGTTGGGCAGGACGTAAAGCCAGCGCGGATGATCCAGCTTGTCGGCGAAGGCCTTGACCGCCAGCCCCGCCGCGGGCGCCGGCGCGCCGCCGTCCGGCCAGCCCTTGGCCGGCGCGATGTTGACCGTCGGCAGCAGCGTCTTCCGCGGCGCCGGCAGCTCGGGATTGGGCCCGGTGCCGGCGGCGACGTCGAGCCTGGCCCGTTCGCCGCACGCCGCCAGGGCCATGACCGCCGCCAGCGTCGTCGCGGCGGCGGGAAGGCGCGTCATGCTCAGGCGCGCCGGCGGAACAGGCCCAGCAGGGCCAGCAGCACCACCGCGCCGATCGTCGAAATCACCAGGCTGCCCAGCCATCCGGTCGCTCCCAGGCCCACCATGCTGGCCAGGAAGGCCCCGATCAGCGAACCGACCAGGCCGACCACCAGGTTGGTCAGCAACCCATGGTCGCGCTTCATGATCTTCTCGGCAAGCCAGCCGGCGAAGATGCCGATGATGATCGCGCCGATGAAACCCACGCCGTTCATGCCGTCGTTCTCCTGATGAGCCCTCTGATGTCTGGAAAATGCGTAGAGTGCGGCAGAGGTTGCGATCACCTTCTCCCATAGGGGCAGGAGGAAAGCTGGCTTGGCGCCCCGGGACCGCCGCGCGAAGGTCGCCGCCCGTATCGCGAGCCCGCCATGGTCCACCCCGTCTTCGCCGACCTGCCCGTCACCGTCTTCGAGGAAATGAGCGGCCTCGCCCGCGAGCTGGGGGCGATCAACCTGGGCCAGGGCTTTCCCGACGACCAGGGACCGCTTTCCCTGCGGCGCAAGGCCGGGCAGGCGCTGATCGAGGGCTCGAACCAGTATCCGCCGATGCGCGGACTGCCCCAGCTGCGCCGGGCGGTCGCCGTCCACTACGGCCGGGCCCAGGGCCTGGACCTCGATCCGGACCGCGAGGTCATCGTCACCTCGGGCGCCACCGAGGCCCTGGCGGCGGCGTTCCTGAGCCTGATCTCCCCGGGCGACGAGGTGGTGCTGTTCCAGCCACTGTACGACGCCTACCTGCCGATGGTGCGGCGCGCGGGCGGGATCCCGCGCCTAGTTCGCCTGGCGCCGCCGCACTGGCGGTTCGACCGGGCGATGCTCGAGGCGGTCTTCAGCGAGAAGACGAAGCTCGTCGTGCTCAACAGCCCGCTGAACCCGGCTGGCGTCGTCACGCCCGACGAGGACCTGGCCCTTCTCGCCGAGTTCTGCACGCGCTTCGACGTCACGGCCGTCTGCGACGAGGTGTGGGAGGCCGTGGTCTTCGACGGCCGCGCCCACCGGCCGCTGATGACCTTCCCCGGCATGCGCGAGCGGACGGTGAAGATCGGCTCGGCGGGCAAACTTTTCGGCATGACAGGGTGGAAGGTCGGCTTCCTGTGCGCCGCCCCGGCCCTGGCCCGCGCGCTGGCCGGCGCCCACCAGTTCCTGACCTTCACCACCCCGCCAAACCTTCAGGCGGCCGTCGCCTTCGGGCTGGAGGAGCCGGGCGACTGGTTCGAGGCGATGCCGGCGGGCCTCCAGCGCTCGCGCGACCGGCTGGCGGCGGGGCTGCGGGATGCGGGCTTCACCGTGCTCGAAAGCGGCGGGACCTACTTCCTCAATGTCGACCTCGCCGCCTCGGGAATCGACGAGCCCGACCGCGCCTTCGCCCTGCGGGCCGTGCGCGACCACGGCGTGGCGGCGATCCCGGTCTCGGCCTTCTATGCGAAGGATCCGGTGACGAACGTGCTGCGGCTGTGCTTCGCCAAGGGCGACGACGTGCTGGACGCGGCGGTGGAGCGGCTGGCGAAAGCCCGCCGCTAGGGATGCGCCGCCGCCCAGTCCATCACCTCCTGCAGCGGCGCGACCCACACCTGGTCCGGATGCGCCTTCAACCAGGCCAGCAGCTCCTGGTGCGCCGGGTTCGACACTTGCAGGTAATCCCCGCCCACGCCATGGAACAGGAACACCGCCACGCCGCCGCCCGCCGCGGCGCTCTTGGCGAAGTCGATCAGCTGGGCGCCGGTGACGTCCTCCGGAAAGCCTCGCGAGGGCACGTGCATCGGGTCGATCCGGCCGCCCGCCAGGTCTTCCGGCGTCGTCACCACGCCCCGCGCATAGGTGACCAGACCCGAGGCCCGCAGCGCCTCCAGATAGTCGACGCCGCCGGCCTTGCTGGCTCCGCACGGCGTGGCGAAGCCGTGGCGGGTCTTGCCGTCGATGGCGGTCAGCAGGACGTTCTGCTGCTCGATCTCCTTGAGCAGGCCGGCCGGGGTGTAGGCCTCGGCCACGTAGCGCGGATCGGCCGGGAAGCTGGCGGCCGGGCAGGCGTGGAAGATCGTGTGGTTGGCCAGCTCGTGGCCCTCGGCGGCGGCGGCCCGCCAGCGCGGAATGTCGGCCGCCTTGACGCCCGACAGGAAGAAGCTGCCCCGGAAACCGGCCGCGTCCAGCGCCGGCACGGCGTTGTCGAGCTGCGAGGTCAGGGCGTCGTCATAGGTCAGGGCCACGGCCGCCCTGGCGCCGTTCGGCCATTCGGCGGCGCAGGCGGCGGTGATCCCGCACGCGAGGCTCATGACGATCGCCAGCAGCGCCTTCATCGGCCACCCTCCCCGTTGTTTTCGGGCGGGACGCTAGGGGCGGTCGGGGAAGGTGGCAACGGGATTAAGTGAAACGATTTTCGCTTTATTGCGCGCGCCTCAGGCCGCCACCCGCTCCTCGTCCCGCACGCTCCTGCGGAAATCACGCGGCGAGCAGCCGTACTGGTCGCGGAAGGCGCGGCTGAAGTGGGCGCTGCCGTTGAAGCCCCAGCGGAAGCAGATCTCCGAGATCGACAGCCGGGCGAACTGCGGGCTGGCCAGGTCGTTGCGGCAGCGCTCCAGCCGCCGGGTGCGCAGGTAGTGGCTGAAGGTCTCCTCCACCCCCTCGAACAGCTTCTGCACGTAGCGCGGCGAGACGCCCTCCTCGTCGGCCACCCGGCGGATGGTCAGGTTCGGATCGGGCAGCAGGGTCTCGATGGTCTGGCGCAGACGCTGCAGGTGGGCGCTGCGGGCGTCGGTGGGCCAGGCCGCGCCGCGCTCCTCGCCGGCCTCCAGCAGGCACAGGCCCAGGAATTCGGCCAGGGCCAGCTCGACGGGCCGCAACTGGTCGACGGTCAGGTCCTCCAGCGAATCGGCGGTCGAACGCAGCAGGCCCGACAGGATGTGCTTGACCCCGCCTTCTCCCCGAAGGCGACCGACGCGCAGGGCGCGCGGAGCGACCAGGCGATGGTTCAGGGCCACGCGCGGGGCGCGGACGAACATCAGCCGGCAGCGGGTGGCCAGCCGCAGGGCGGCCGCCTGGCCGGTGGGTCCGAACGCGATGTCGCCGATCGCCAGGTCTTCGGCGAGGTCGTCGCTGACCACCGCCGCCTGGCCGTCGAGCAGCACCGCCATCCACACCGCCGCCGGCTGGTTGGTCAGGCGGCCCGAGATGGTCTGGGCCCCGGCGTTGACCAGGGCGAACTCGATGCCGAGCGGACTGGTCAGGCAGACCACCGAGGTCGAGGCCGGCTCCAGCTCCGACAGCCCCTCGACCGGCAGGCCCAGGCGCGACATGGCCTCGCGCCAGGCGTCCGAACGCTCGGCGCGAGGATAGCTGTCGGTGCTGAACGACCAGGCCCGCAAGCGTGCTCTCCGTCAGGCCTTTTTCGGGAAGATGTCACGCGGGACGCGCACGTGGCAGCCCTGCTTGCCGTCCACCACCTGGGTCACGCCGAAGTCGGAGGCGACGCTCATCAGCGAATAGGCGTCGTTCTTCGACAGGCCCACGTGATCCGAGAGCAGGCTCAGCATGTTGAGGGAGGCTTGCCGCATGGCCACGTTGAGATCCTCGTCGAACCCGTGGACGATCCACCACTTGGGGGTCTCCAGCAAAGGCCCGGGGGTCTCGAAATCCTTCCGCAGCACGATCTGCATCAGCACGTTGAGCGAACTTTCGATCGCGGTGCCTGAAAGTTCGCCATCGCCCTGACTGACATGGGGGTCGCCGATCGAGAACAGGCCGCCCTCCACCTGCACCGGATAGTACATCGTCGCCCCGGCCCCGATGCGCCAGTTGTCGATGTTGCCGCCGTGCAGGCCCGGCGGGATGGTGCTGACGCGGCCGTCGACGGCCGGCGCGACGCCGGCGGTGCCCAGGTGCGGCCGGGCCGGGATGCGCACGCCCGGCAGCGCCGACTGGCGGTCGCATTCGGGGCAGTTGGTGATCGTGCCGGGCACGAGGTACTTGCCCGGGAAGTCGTAGGCGTAGAGGGCGCTGGCGGTGTTGAAGTCGGCGTCCAGCTCGTAGATCGTCACCCGCTCCTTCTCGCCGAACTCCTTGTAGAGATAGCCCCAGTTGGCCGCGAGGTTGGAGCCGTAGCGGTTGCGCGGGACCATGCGCAGATAGCGCACTTCCAGCACGTCGCCGGGCTTGGCGTCCTCCACGTAGATCGGGCCGGTCATGATGTGGACGCCGGGATTGCGGTCGTCCTCCGGCACCTCGGTGAAGATCCGCGTGACCGCCTCGTCCATCATCAGGTCGGGAGCGTCGCCGGCGTGGTGGGTAATGGCTTCGGCCTGGATCAGGTCGCCGCTCTTCACCCGCAGGGCCGGCTTGATCGACGGATCGAAATAGCCCCAGTGGATGGTCTCGGGCGTGGCCTTCAGGTGGTGCAGGGCGCCGGGCGCGACGTCGGGGCGGACCTGGCCGGGTTCGCAGATGAAGGGCATCGGGAAGCGTCCTTTCAGGCGGCGGCCAGCGTGACGCTGGTCATGCTCAGCGAGCCGTGCTCGATGTGGTCGGGGGCGAAGCTGGCGACGTCGCCGGGCAGGCGCGCGCCCAGCACGTAGAGCAGCGGCCAGTAGTGGTCGGGCGTCGGCACCGCGCGGCGGGCGTCCTCGCCCAGCTTCTCGAACTCGACGGCCTGCGAAGGCCGGTCCTGCGCGATC
>JASGDR010000050.1:0-4922 GCA_047607095.1 Caulobacter sp. | reverse complement strand
TCCTGGCCATCTCCGCCCTGTCGCTCGCCGCCTGCGCCTGCACGCCGCCCGACGGCCCCGGAGGCCCGGGCGGTCCCGGCGGTCGCCCCGGCTCCGGCCCGCCTCCGGGCGAGGACGGTCGCGGCCCCGGCGGTCCGGGAGGTCCGGGCGGCGGTCCCGGCGGCAAGCAGGTCTTCATCAGCCCGGCGGGCGAGCCGTTCCGCGCCGACGCCGGCCAGCCCTATCCGGTCGCGGCCTGGTTCGCCGGCGCCGACGCCAACCATGACGGCGTCCTGACCCGCGACGAGTTCGTCGCCGACGCGCTGCGCTTCTTCGACCGCCTCGACACCGACAAGTCCGGCGAGCTCGACGGCTTCGAGGTCTCGACCTACGAACGGGTCATCGCGCCCGAAATCGTCCAGGCCTCGGCCATGCCCCAGCAGGCCATGGACGGCCCCTCCGGCGGCGGCGGTCCCGACGGCGACGGCCCGCGCCGTCGTCCCAACGGCCTGGGCAACATGCTGCTCGGCGCCACGCCCTTCGCCCTGCTGGCCGAGCCCCAGCCGGTGATGGGCGCCGACGCCGACTTCAACCGCCGCATCACCCGCGAAGAGGCGACCAAGGCGGCGATCTCGCGCTTCAAGCTTCTCGACAAGGACGGCGACGGCAAGCTGACCCTGGCCGAGCTGCCCAAGACGGCGATGCAGAAGATCCTCGACGGCGACGAGGACGATCGCGGCGGCAAGAAGGGCCGTGGTCGCGGCCGCGGCGGTCCGCCCCCTCGCGGCTAGGCGGCGGCCGCTATCCGCCCACCACCCCGGCGATGATGTTGATCCCCAGGGCCAGGATGGCGGTGTTGTAGAAATAGGCCGTCACGGCGTGGGCCGTGACCAGGTTGCGCAGCGCCCCGGTGCGCACGTCGTTGTCGGAGACCTGGAAGGTCGCGCCGATGCTGAAGGCCAGATAGACGAAGTCCTTGTAGGTGCGGGCCGGCTCGCCGGGAAAGCCGAACCCGCCCTTCCCCGGCCCGCCGCCGAAATGGCGATGGGCGTAGTGCAGCACGAACACCGAGTGCAGCACGATCCAGGACAGCAGCAGGGTCACCCCCGCGCAGGCGGCCGTCAGGTCCTTGACCGCGGTCGCCGCCGAGCGCGCGCCGATCATCGCCGCCACCACCGCCGCCAGGCTGGCGGCGATCGCCGACAGCACGATCAGCAGCATGATCGAGCGGCCCTCGTCCTCGGCCGCGGCCTTGGCCCGCACCTTGGCTTCGTCGGCCGTGAGGAACAGGCGCCACAGCAAAACGGCGTAGATCGCGGCGCCGACGTCCCAGCCGATCAAAATATGCGTGCTTCCGGGCAGATTCATTCGACGGGCCAAACCCCATCCCAGAAGCCCCGCCAGAAAGCCGATAAAAAGCTTCCAATGCCTTGTAATTACTGAGGTCTTAGCAGTCTTCGGGGCGCCTTTGATCATCACTCTCAACCCGGCTTCTCGCGCGACAATCGTCCTTAACGCCGCATTTGTCTCGCCTGACACGTGAAACCGAACTCGGCTTCACCGGTTACTTCACCGGAACACCGGATCGAGAGCATGACCGACCCCTACTCCCCGCCGCCTCTGGAGCCGCAAACGCCGGACGATCCGCCGGGCTCGACGCCCGACGAAGTCCCGCTGCAGCCGCCCCCGGTGCAGCCCGGAGACGATCGGCCATACGACGCGGTCCGCGCCTGTTCCCTCCCCGTGACCAGTCCCGATTAGGAGCAAGACATGGACCTCGACAGCGAACGGCCCCGGGGCCGCCGAGGCTTCGCCGCCATGGATCCGGAACGCCGCCGCGAAATAGCTCGCAAGGGCGGCGCCAGCGTTCCCAGCGAGAAGCGCAGCTTCGCCAAGGACCGCGACCTGGCCGCAAACGCCGGCCGTAAGGGCGGTTCCTCGTCGCGCGGCGGCGGCCGCCTCGGCGCTCGCGACCTCTAGTAATGCCGCGGCCGAGGGGGGGACGGGCGACGCGGCATAGCGTAGCGGCGCACGTATCAGGATTTTAGGGCCCGGATCGGCTGACCGATCCGGGCTCTTGGGCTATCCGGCCGACATCCTGCGGCCGGCCGCTAGTTGCTTTTTCTATCGTCAGGACCGCAGCGCGAAGACCCCGAAGGCAGGATCGTCGCTGATCCAGCGCGCCTCGACGCGCCAGCCGGCCCGGCCCGCCATCTCGGCGAAGGCCTCGGGGTCGTACTTGCAGGAATTCTCGGTGTGGATGGTCTCGCCGGCCTCGAAGGCGATCGACCGCCCCGCGACCTCGACCGTCTGATCCTTCAGGCTGACCAGATGCATCTCGATCCGGCTCTCGGCGGCGTTCCAGACCGCCCTGTGCGCGAAGGCGTCGAGATCGAACCGTCCGCCCACCTCGCGATTGATCCGCGCCAGCAGGTTCTTGTTGAAGTCGGCCGTCACCCCGGCGGCGTCGTCATAGGCCGGGATCAGCACGTCCTCGCTCTTGGCGATGTCGGCCCCGACCACGAACAGCGCGCCCGGCCCCAGCAGTCGGCGCGCCGCCTCCAGGAAGGCGACCGCCTCCTCCGTCGGGAAGTTGCCGATGGTCGAGCCCGGGAAGAAGCCGACGCACGGCCGTCCGCGGGCCGCCGCCGGCAGGCCCAGCGGATGGGTGAAGTCGCCCAGGGCCGGCGCCACCTCCAGGCCCGGATAGTCGGCGCGGATGGCCGCGGCGGCCGCGTCCAGGGCCGAGGCGCTGATGTCCATCGGCGCGTAGACCGCCAGCTGCGGCGCGGCGTCCAGCAGGATCCGGGTCTTGGTGCTTGCCCCGCTGCCGAACTCGATCATCGCCGCGCCCTGGGGAATGCGCGCGGCGATCTCCGGCGCGATCGTCCGCAGCAGCGCCGTCTCGGTGCGGGTCGGATAGTATTCCGGCAGCTCGGTGATCGCCTCGAACAGGCGCGAGCCCTCGGCGTCGTAGAAATACTTGCTGGGCAGGCTCTTGGGGCTGGCGCTCAGGCCCGCCAGCACGTCGTCGCGGAAGCCCGCGTCCACGGCCCGCTCGCGACCGCCCGCCCCGTCGCGCGCCAGGCGCACGCCGGCGAACATCCAGCGCTGCCCCGGATGGAAGAAGTTGCGGTAGCTGGCCCGCGCATGGCCCGGCGGCGTGCCCGCGGCCCCGCCGCGCAGCACCATCTGGCCGACCATGAACTTGCCGTTGTACTCGCCCAGCGCCCCGGCGCCCGGGCGGAAACCCGGATAGGCGGCGTAGGCGCTGGAGGTCCACTGCCAGGCCTCGCCCGACATCTGGTCCAGCCGCTCGCCCGACCGCGCGGCCAGCTCCCACTCGGCCTCGGTCGGCAGCCGCGCGCCGGCCCAGACCGCGAAGGCCGCCGCCTCGTAATAGCTGACATGCCCTACAGGCGCGGCCGGATCGACCGGGCGGCGGCCCGAAAGGCCGAACACCGTCCAGGCGCCGTCGTCCTCCTGGCGCCAGTAGAGCGGCGCGTTCCAGTCCTGGGCCTGGACCATGGCCCAGCCGTCCGACAGCCAGAATTCCGGCCGCTCGTAGCCGCCGTCCTCCATGAAGCCCAGCCACTCGCCGTTGGTGGTCAGCCGGTCGGCCAGGCGGAAGGGCTCGAGAAAGACGCGATGGGGCGGCCGCTCGTTGTCGAAGGCGAAACGCCCCTCCTCGGCCCCGATCACGGCCAGCCCGCCCTCGAAGCCGACGAAGCCCAGGCTTCTGGGCGCCGGGCGCGGCGGATCGCTCCGCTCGCGATAGGCCGGCTGCAGCGGCGACTGGGCGAAGAGGTTCTGGATGTCCATCAGCAGCAGCTCCTGGTGCTGCTCCTCGTGCGCCAGCCCCAGGTCGAGACGCTCCAGCACCTCCGGCGACGGCGGCCCCGACAGCAGCCGGGCCATGGCCGCGTCGACATGGCGGCGATAGGCCCCGACCTGCGCGCAGGACGGCCGGGTCAGCAAGCCGCGCTGGGGCCTGGGCTGCCGCGGCCCCAGGGCCTCGTAATAGGAGTTGAACAGATAGCCGAAAGCCGGGTCGTAAGGCCGATAGCCCGGCTGGAACGGCGCCAGCAGGAAGGTCTCGAAGAACCAGGTCGTATGTCCGCGGTGCCACTTGGTCGGGCTGGCGTCCGGCATCGACTGGGCCGCCTGGTCCTCGGGCGACAGCGGCGCGGCCAGGGCTTCGGTCCGCTCGCGGACGGCGCGGTAGCGGGCCAGGGGCGTGTCGGCGGCGCCGGCGACGGCGGAAAGGACCAGGGTGTCGTCGGGACTCATGAACGCTCCTGGCGATGACGGCCCGCGCGTGCGGACTGGTGATCACAACGAGCCGTGAGCTTGGGCGTTCCGCCGGACGAGGGCAATGCGTCCTGCTGCCAGCATGGTGTCATCAGCAGTTCTCAATTCCTATCGAATTGATCTGAATTGCTCCACGCCAGGCGCGGGAGCGACAAGCGGACCAGATCCGCCCCGCCGCGCCCCGTCTTGAAGAGTTTAGCGATGACCTTCGCCTCGCCGCCCCTTCCCCGACCGCCCGGTCCGACGTCCGCCCAGGCGGCCGACACGACCGACGACCCGCCGATCCTGATCGTGCCGGGCCTCTACAACTCCGGTCCCGACCACTGGCAGAGCCACTGGGAACGCGCCCTGCCCGGCGCCGAGCGCGTCGAGCAGACCGACTGGGAGCGTCCCACCCTCGGCGACTGGACCATCAGCCTCGCCGAGGCCGTGCGCAGCCGTCCCGGCGCGATCCTGGTGGCGCACAGCCTGGGCTGCGCCCTGGTCGGCCACCTGGCCCAGGTGACGGGCGGACGCGGCGTGCGGGCGGCCCTTCTGGTGGCCCCGGCCGACGTCAATCGCGAGGGTCCGGCGGGCCGGCTGCTGATCGGCTTCTCGCCCATCCCACGCGCTCGCCTGCCCTTCCCCAGCCT
>JASGDR010000049.1:0-4583 GCA_047607095.1 Caulobacter sp. | reverse complement strand
GATCGAGACGATGAACTGGGCGACCAGCTTCTGGCCGCTGGAGAGGCCGGCGGTCGTCTGCTTGGTGACCTTGGCGTAGTCGTCCATGAAGCCCAGCACGCCGAACGCCGCGGTGATGCCGAGCACCACCCAGACGTGGACGTTGCGCAGGTCGCCGAACAACAGCGAGCCGACGAACAGGCCGGCCAGGATCATGAAGCCGCCCATGGTGGGCGTGCCGGCCTTCTCGGTGACGTGGCGGGCGATGCCGTCGGTGCGGATCGGCTGGCCCTTGCCCTGCTTGGCCTTCATCCAGCGGATGAAGCGCGAGCCCATGGCCACGGCCACGATGTAGGCCGTCAGCATCGACATGCCGGTGCGGAAGGTCAGGTACTTCAGCAGGTTCAGGACCGGAACGTGGTCGTGCCCGCCGCGCGAGAGCCATTCGTAGAGGAAATACAGCATCAGACTTGTTCCCGCCGGCCGATCGCGGACAGGGCGGCGGCGATTGCGCCGGCCCGTGACCCGTTCGACCCCTTCACCATCACCACGTCGTTCGGCTCTACGGCCGCTACGATCTTTTCCGCCAGCTCGGGCGCGGCGTCCGCATAGCCCCCGCGGCGCGTCTCTGGAAGCGCGTTCCACAGCGACATCATTAACGGCCCGGCGCAGAACACCAGGTCGATGTCGGCCGCGGCGATCGGATCCGCCAGCTGCGCGTGGAAGCGCGGGCTGTCGGGGCCCAGCTCCAACATGTCGGTCAGGGCCACGATGCGGCGGCCCGCGACCTTGCGCGCGCCGAGCGTGGCGAGCGCCGCCTGCATCGACACCGGATTGGCGTTGTAGCTCTCGTCGACCAGGGTGAACGCCCCGCCCTCGACGGCCACCGTCTGCTCGGCCCCGCGGCCCTCGATCGGCGCGAACTCGGCCAGGGCGGCCAGGGCCGTGGCGCGGTCGACGTCCAGCGCCTCCAGCATCAGCAGCACGCACAGGCTGTTGGGGCCCCAGTGCACGCCGGTCTGGCGGATTGGGAACGACACGGCCTGGCCGTCCAGCTCGGCGACCACGGTCGCGCCGGCGCCCTCGACCACGAAGTCCACGAGGCGGGCGCTGGTCCCGGCGCGGCCGAAGCTGCGCACCGTCGCGCCGGCCTTCTCGGCCCGCGCCTTCAGCAGGTCGAACCACGGATTGTCGGCGTTCAGCACCGCGACGCCGCCGGGCTCCAGCCCGTCGAAGATCTCGGCCTTGGCCTTGGCCACGCCGATCTCGCCCTCGGCGAAGTTCTCCAGGTGCACCGGGCCGACCGTGGTGATCGCCACCGCGTGCGGGCGGATGAACTTGGAGAGGGGCGTGATCTCGTCGGCGTGGTTCATGCCGACCTCGAACACCGCCCGCTCGGTGTCGCGCGGCATGCGGGCCAGGGTCAGCGGCACGCCGAGGTGGTTGTTGTACGACTTCACCGAGGCGTGGGCCTTGCCGGCGCGGCGCAGACCGGCCTCGACGGCGCGGGTGACGCTGGTCTTGCCGACCGAACCGGTGACGGCGCCGCGACGGGCCTGCGGCGCGCGCTCGCGGGCGGCCACGCCCAGGGCCTCCAGGGCCTTGAAGGTGTCGGCGACGACGACGGCCGGGCTGTCGACCGGCTTGGAGACCAGCGCGCCGGCCGCGCCCTTGGCGGCGGTCTGGGCGACGAACTCGTGGCCGTCGCGCGAGCCGGCCAGGGCGATGAACAGGTCGCCGGGCTCGACGGTGCGGCTGTCGATCGAGACGCCGGTCGCGGCGAAGTCGCCGGCGACGACGCCGTCGGCGGCCTGCGCGATCTCTTCGGCGGTCCAGAGCACGTCAGCCACCGGCGGCCTCCAGCGCGCTCAGGGTCTCGGCCACGTCGTCGAACGGGTGGACGACGCCGGCGATGGTCTGGCCCTGCTCATGGCCCTTGCCGGCGACGACCAGAACGTCGCCGTCCTCCAGCTGGGCGACGCCCGCGCGGATGGCCTCGCGGCGGTCGCCGATCTCGCGGGCGCCCGGGGCGGCGGCCAGGATGGCGGCGCGGATGCTGGCCGGATCCTCCGAACGCGGATTGTCGTCGGTGACGATGGCGACATCGGCCAGGCGGACGGCGATCTCGCCCATCTGCGGACGCTTGGTGCGATCACGGTCGCCGCCGGCGCCGAACACCGCCACCAGCTTGCCCCGCACGTGCGGACGCAGAGCCTTCAGCACCGTCTCCAGACCGTCGGGCGTGTGGGCGTAGTCGACATAGGCCTCGCCCTTGCCGGTTCCCTTGCCGACGCGCTGCAGCCGGCCGGCCGCGCCTTCCAGCTTTTCGAGGGCGGCGAGCACGGCGTCCAGGTCCTCGCCCGTCGCCAGCACCAGGCCGGCGGCGACCAGCACGTTGCTGGCCTGGAAGTCGCCGGCCAGCGGCAGCCTGACCTCGAACTCGCGGTCCTGGGCGGCGATCTTCAAGAGCTGCCCCCACGGGGTCGGCTCGCGCGAGATCAGCTTCAGCCCCTGCCCCTGCGCGCCCACCGACAGGATGGTCTCGCCCGAGGTCACGGCGGCCGAGGCGAAGGCCGGGAAAGCGTCGCTGTCGGCGTTCAGCACGGCGGTCGCGCCGCGCGGCAGCAGGGCCTCGAACAGCCGCAGCTTGGCCGCCCGGTAGCAGCCCATGGTGCCGTGATAGTCGAGGTGGTCCTGGGTGAAGTTGGTGAAGCCGGCGGCGCTGATCTTCAGGCCGTCCAGGCGGCGCTGGTCGATGCCGTGCGACGAGGCCTCGACGGCCAGGTGCGTGACGCCCATGGCGGCCAGCCGGGCGGCCATCTCGGCGACGTCGGCGGCGTCGGGCGTGGTCAGCCCCGGCGGGGTCAGCTGCTCGTCGGGGACGCCCGGGGCGCTGACGACGACGCCCAGCGTGCCCATGCTGGCGGCCTTCTTGCCCAGCAGGGCGTAGATCTGGCGGGCGAAGCCGGCGACCGAGGTCTTGCCGTTGGTGCCGGTGACGGCGATCACCGTGGCCGGCTGGGCGGCCCAGAACTCGGCGGCGGCCAGGGCGTAGGCGCGGCGGATGTCGCCGGCGTGGGCGACGGGCACCGAGAGGCCGGTCACGTCGTCGGGCGCCAGGACGGCGGCCGCGCCCGAGGCGACGGCGCCGGGAATGAAGGTCCGGCCGTCGACCTTGCTGCCCGGCAGGGCGGCGAACAGGAAGCCTTCACGCACCTTGCGGCTGTCGGCGGTGACGCCGGCGATGGCCGGGTCGACGTCGAACGCGCGGTGCAGGATCTGTGAAAGCGTCTTGGTCAAAGTCCCGCCCCCGGCGTCGTGGCTTTCGGCTGTCCGCCGGCGATGGTGAGAAGATCGGTGCGGCGCTGCACGCCGAGGAACGGCGCGATGCGGTCGATCACGCGGCCCGCGGCCGGCGCGGCGACCCAGCCGCCGGTCGAGAAGCCGAAGGTCTTGGGCGTGCCGTGCGGCTCGTCCATCAGGATCAGCACGAAATAGCGATCGGCCTCCATCGGCCCGTCGGTGGGGAACACCGCGGCGAAGGACGAGACCTGGCGCTGGTGGTTGTAGCCGCGGATCGAGGGGTCGTACTTCTCGCCGGTGCCGGTCTTGCCGCCGACGCTCAGGCCCTTGATGTCGGCCGACTTGCCGCTGCCGCCGGTGACGTTGGCGCGCATGATCTGCAACATCTGCTGCGAGGTCTCTTCCGACAGAACCCGCTGACCTTCCGGACGCACGCCCGGCGCCAGCTTGCGGATCGTCAGCGGCGGGATCACCCCGCCGTTCAGCAGCGGACCGAACGCGCGGGCCAGGGCCAGCGGGCTGACGTTCATGCCGTGGCCGAACGAGGTGGAGGCCACCGCGTCGACGTCCCACTTCCTGGGGGTCAGCGGACGGGCCGACTCGCGCAGTTCCACCTTGGCCGGCTTGGTCAGGCCCAGGTTGTTGTAATACTGGCTCAGGCGCTGGGCGCCGATGCCCTCGGCCAGGCGCGCGGTGCCGATGTTGGACGAGTGCTGGAACACCTCGACCAGGGTCAGGATCTTTCGGGCGGCGTGGTAGTCGTGGATCGTGCGGTAGCCCAGCTTGTAGGGCTCGCGGGCGTCGAAGGTCGAGCTGGGCGTGGCCACGCCCGTATCCAGGCCGATCGCCACGGTGAAGGCCTTGAAGGTCGACCCCATCTCGTAGACGGCGGCGGCCGCGCGATTCAGCTTTGCGTCATCGCTGGCCTGGCCCGGCTCGTTGGGATCGAAGTCCGGATAGCTGGCCAGACCCAGGATCTCGCCGGTGTGAACATTGGTGACGATGCCGACGGCGCCCTTGGGCTGGAACTCCAGGGCGGCCTTGCGCAGCTCGTCCTCGAGGGCGGCCTGGACGCGCAGATCGATCGACAGGGCGATCGGGGCCGCGCCCTCGCCCCTGGCGGCGGCGGCGTGGATGTCGTCGTTCAGCGCGCCCTCGGCCCCGGCAAGACCCTTGCCGCCGCCGTCGACGAAGCCGACGAAGTGAGCGGCCGAGACGCCCAGCGGATAGACGCGGCGGGCCTGTTCCTCGAACTCCACGCCCGGCAGGCCCAGGTTGAAGATGGCGTCCTTCTGGGCTGG
>JASGDR010000048.1:0-4567 GCA_047607095.1 Caulobacter sp. | reverse complement strand
GCCGCGCAGATAGATCCTCCCCCTCTGGGGGAGGTGGCCCGGAGGGCCGGAGGGGGTCCCCGCCGCCGGCGGAGCCTCACCACCCCAGCGCCGCCTCACCCCGCAGGATCGCCTCGGCCCGCGCCGAATGCTTGCCGCCGTCCCGATCGTGCATGACCAGCGCCGGCAGCAGAACCAGCGGGGCCTTGCCGGTCTTCACCGCCCGCACCAGCACGCGTTTCGCCGGCGCGTCCGAAAACGGCGCCACCGGGCGGATGCGGAACGAGCCGGCCTTGGGGGCCAGCAAGGCGAGGATGTCGGCCAGGCGGTCGGCGCGGTGGATCAGGGTGATGGTTCCGCCTTCGCGCACGGCCTTCAGGGCGAAGGCGGTCCAGGCGGAAAGGCCCGCGTCGGCCATCCACGCCCCGGACTTTTCGGGGGCCGGCGCGCGCAGGGCCTTGGGGTCGTCGAAGAACGGCGGATTGCTGATCACCGCGTCGAACACCGGCAGGGCCAGCGCCCTGAAGCCGGCGGCGACGTCGCCCTCGACGATCTCGACCCGATCGGCCAGCCGGTTGAGATCCGCGTTCTCCCGGGCCAGGGCGGCGGCGGCGGCGTCGCGCTCCAATCCGACGAATCGCGCGCCCGGACGCCGGGTCGCGGCCGCCAGAAGCGCCCCGCCGACCCCGCAGCCGGCCTCGATCACGCGATCTTCCGCACCGGCGTCGCAGGCGGCCGCCAACAGGGCCGCATCGAGCCCGGCCCGGTACCCCGCCGCCGATTGGCGAAGCTTCACGCGGCCGTCGAGCACGCGATCTTCGGTGAAGGAAGGGACGGAGGAGGGGTCTGACAACGTTTCGGGCCTTGTGCTCGCCTTGACCCTGACCTATCCCGCCACCATTGTCGCTCGCAACGGTCCTGGCGCCGCGCGTGGCGTCGCCTGAGGAGTACATGGTCTTGGACGCAGCTGCAGCGACCCTCGCCCGACAGCCGGGATCGGTGGATCGTCTCGTGCGCCTGGCCTCCGCCGACATGGCGGGCGTCGACCGCCTGATCACCGACCGCATGCAGAGCGACGTGCCGGTGATCCCGGCCCTGGCCGAGCACCTGATCGCCGCCGGCGGCAAGCGCCTGCGCCCGCTGCTGACCGTGGCCGCCGCGCGCCTGGCCGGCTCGTCGAACGACCACTGCCTGAAACTGGCGGCGGCTGTCGAGTTCATCCACACCGCGACCCTGCTGCACGACGACGTGGTCGACGGCAGCCAGCTGCGCCGAGGCAAGGTCGCCGCCCACCTGATCTGGGGCGCGGCCCAAAGCGTGCTGGTCGGCGACTTCCTGTTCGCCCGCGCCTTCGAGCTGATGGTCGAGACCGACTCGATGCGCGCCCTGCAGATCCTGGCCCAGGCCAGCCGCGTCATCGCCGAGGGCGAGGTGATGCAGCTGATGCGCAGCCACGACCTCAACCTGTCGCAGGCGCTTTATCTCGAGATCATCGCGGCCAAGACCGCCGAGCTGTTCGCCGCCGCCGCCGAGGCCGGCGCGGTCTCGGCCGGGGTCGACGCCGAAAAGTCCAAGGCTTTGCGCGACTACGGCATGAGCCTGGGCCTCGCCTTCCAGCTGGCCGACGACGCCCTCGACTACGGCGGCGCCACCGAGACCCTCGGCAAGAACGCCGGCGACGATTTCCGCGAAGGCAAGGCCACGCTGCCGCTGCTGCTGGCCATCGCCCGCTCGGGTCCGCGCGAGGCCGAGTTCTGGGAGCGCGCCATCGGCCGCCGCGAGCAGACCGAAGCCGACTTCCGCCGCGCCCGCGAGCTGATTATCGGCACCGGCGCCCTGGACGCCACGCTGGACCTGGCCGCCGAGCACGCCGACAAGGCCAAGGCCGCGCTGTCGGTCTTCCCCGCCAACGACTGGCGCGAGAGCCTCGAAAGCCTCGCCGACTTCGCGGTCAGCCGCCGGGCCTGATGGCGCAGGGCTACAACCCCTCCGGCGACCCTCACGGCAAGGACCGTCACCACGGTGCCCACGCGGCCGGCGAGGCGGCGGGCAAGGTGATCGGCGGGGGCGTCGGGGTGCTGGTCGGTTTCGCCCTGATCCTGCTTTTCTTCGGTCCCCTCCTGTGGGCGCCGCTGCTGGCGGGCCTGGGCGCGGCGCGCTTCACGCCCGGCGCCTGGCAGCCCTGGCTGGCCGGTTTCGCCGCCGCCGCCGCGGCGCTGTTCGTCCAGTTCCTGATGCTCGTCCAGAAGAGCCCCGTGCTGCGCTACCCCGTCGTGGCGCTGTTCTCGGTCGCCTGGGTCGGCGGCCTGTGGCTGGAGATCACCGCTCCGCCGCACGACTGGCTGACCACGGCGCCGGCCTGGCATGCCCCGGGCCCGTGGAGCTGGGCGCTGATCGGCCTGGGCGTCGTCGTCTATGCCGGCCTCTATCTCCTGGCCCTGTCGCGCTTCGGCAAGGGCCGCTGGGCCAGGCGCTGGCAGCTCCTGCGGTGAATTCGCCGTAAGGTCGCTCGACAACCTGGCGGAGACATCCCAAATCTTGGCCGTAACGAAAGGCCCGCGATGATCCGCTTCATCCTCAACCTGCTCTGGTTCTTCCTCGGCGGCTGGCTGTCGGGCCTGCTGTGGCTGCTGGGCGGCCTGCTGCTGGCCATCACCATCGTCGGCCTGCCCTATACGGGCGCGGCCTGGCGCATCGCCGGCTTCGCCTTCTGGCCGTTCGGCAAGGAGGTCGTCAGCCGCGACCTCGTCACGGGGCGCAGTGATCTCGGCACCGGACCGCTGGGCTTTCTGCTGAACGTGATCTGGTTCGTGCTGGGCGGCTGGTACATCGCCCTCAGCCACCTGCTGATCGCCGTGGCCGAGGCCATCAGCATCATCGGCATCCCGTTCGCCATCAAGGACCTGCAACTGGCCTGGATCGCCCTGGCCCCGATCGGCCGCACGGTGGTCAAGCGCTAGAAGCCGGTGAACAGCCGGTCGAGGGCGCGCCGGATGGCGTCCTCGTGAGCGGCGAGGGAGGTGATGCGCTGGCGGAGCGATTGGCCGCTGACGCTGAAAAGTTCGCTCACCACGAGGGTCAGCACATAGCCATCGATCTCGACGGGGATCTCCAGCTCCGAAACCAGACGTTCGGCGTCATTGACGGCCGGAGCGACCACGACTTCGGTCAACCCGTGTAGATGGTGGGACGAAAGAACGACGAGGAACGGTGCGACGCCGCGCGCAGCGGGGACGGGATTCTGGTAGGCGTCGAACTGCCTCAAGCTACCATTTCCGGAAATGGTCCGAGATCAGCCCACGTCGTGCGACGCGAGCATTGTGGTCGGCGATCGCCTCGGCGTTCTCCTCCGCCCACCGCCGCGCTCGTTCCTCGGCGCCCGCGGGATCGACCTTTTGAAGGTGCAATCTCAGCTGCGTCTCGCTCATCCCGGCCACCGAGATCCCCAGCCGCTGCGCCTGCGCCAGCAGTTCCGGATCGATGCCTCGTTCGGCGGCGATGTCGAGTTCGGGCTTGCCCATGGCCGAAAGGCTAACACGCACCGACGCGGTCCGACAGCGCCGCCTCAGGCGGCCGCCCAGGAGAGGCCGCTCGGCAGGTCGAAGTCGGCGTAGTCGACCTGCAGCACGCGTCGGCGGCGGGGCGGTTCGGCGCGGTCGGAGGCGTGCAGGATCGGCGTCGAATAGGCCCAGACGTCGCCGGCTTGAGCCTCGCAGACGATGACCTCTCGCTTGGCGGCGACTTCGGCGGCCGTATCGGCCGGCACGCGGCCTAGGCGATGGCTGCCCAGGGCGGCCTTCAGCGGCGCGTTGCCGGCGTCGACCGGGTCGAGATGGACGCGCAGGGTGACCATGCGGGCCAGGATTTCGAAGGGCGGGGCCACGTGCAGGACGCCGTCCTTGACCGACCATGGGCCGAAGCCCTCGACCTCGATCCGTTCGGCGACGGGCAGCACCCGGTCCTGGTGCCAGGCGACGGACCAGTTGGCGTCGGGGGTCTTGTCGAACATCGTCGCCCGCACCGGGCGAGCGGCCGCCGAGGTCAGGCGGGCGGCCAGGCCCCCGATCGGGCCTTGGGAAGAGAGCTGGGCGGAAAGGCCCTGGTCGCCGGCGTCGAGACGGGCGCCCGGCTTGCGGGCGGTGCGTTCGTCCGCAAGCGCCCGGAGGCGATCGAGCGCCTCCGGAGACAGGACGGCGGCGAAGTGCGCCGCCCCGTCACGCTGGAAGTCCAGGCTCAAGATCAGCCCGGCGAGACCATGTTTTCCGGACGGACGTACTGGTCGAACTCTTCGTTCGTCAGGTAGCCGCCGCCGACGGCTTCCTCGCGCAGGGTCGTGCCGTTCTTGTGGGCGGTCTTGGCGATCTTGGCGCAGATGTCGTAGCCCAGGCGGCCGTTCAGAGCCGTGACCAGCATCAGCGAGTTCTCGACGCCCTTCTGGATGTTGTCGATGCGCGGCTCGATGCCCACGACGCAGTTGTCGGTGAAGCTGATCGCCGCGTCGGCCAGCAGGCGAACCGACTGCAGGAAGTTGTAGGCCATCACCGGGTTGAAGACGTTCAGCTCGAAGTGGCCTTGCGACCCGGCGAAG
>JASGDR010000047.1:0-3064 GCA_047607095.1 Caulobacter sp. | reverse complement strand
CTTCCTGCGGTTCTTCGACAATCACGGCCTGATGCTGCCGATCGACAAGCGGCCGATCTGGCGGACCGTGGCCGGCGGCAGCGCCCGCTATGTCGAGACCCTGGCGGCCGCCGTCGACGGCGAGATCCTGCTGTCGCGGCCGGTGCGGCGTATCGAGCGCCGGCCCGACCACGTGACGATCGAGGACGGAACGGGCGAGGTCCGCCGCTTCGACCAGGTGGTGATCGCCGCCCACGCCGACCAGGCCCTGGCCATGCTGGCCGGGCCGAGCGCCGAAGAGACGGCCCTGCTGGGCGCCTTCCGCTACAGCCGCAACCGTGCGGTGCTGCACCGCGACCAGGGCCTGATGCCGCGCCGGGCCTCGGCCTGGGCCAGCTGGAACCATGTCGGCCATCGTGGGGGAAGAGGGCGGGGCGAGGAGGGAAGGGGCGGGGTGACCTACTGGATGAACCGCCTCCAGCCGCTGCCGGGCGCCGAGCCGTTCTTCCTGTCGCTCAATCCCGACCGCGCGCCGGGCCGGGTGCTGCACGACCAGATCTACGAGCATCCGCTGTTCGACGGTCCGGCCATGGCGGCGCAAGGCAAGCTGTGGTCGCTGCAGGGCGTGCGGCGCACCTGGTTCGCCGGGGCCTATTTCGGCTCGGGCTTCCACGAGGACGGGCTCCAGGCGGGCCTCGCCGTGGCCGAGCAACTGGGCGGCGTGCGCCGGCCCTGGAGCGTGCCCGAGCCCTCCGGCCGCATCACGCTGGGCGAGGCCCCGCCGGCGGCGGAGCGGGAGCTGGTCGCATGACCCTGCGCTCGGCCCTCTATCGCGGCCTCGTCGTTCACGACCGCGCCCGGCCGCGCCGCCACCGGCTGAGCTATCGGATCTTCATGCTGCTGCTGGATCTCGACGAGCTGGATGCGGCCGGGGACCGCCTGCGCCTGTTCTCGCACAACGCCCTGAACCTGCTTAGCTATCACGACCGCGACCATGCCGAGCGGCGGCGCGCGCCGGTCAAGCCGCAGATCGAGGCGCTGTTGGCGCGCCACGGCCTGCATCATCGCGGCGGCCGGATCTCGGCCCTGTGCATGCCGCGGGTGCTGGGCCACGGCTTCAACCCGCTGACGGTCTATTTTCACCACGACGCCGACGAGCGGCTGGCGGCGGTGGTCTATGCGGTCGGCAACACCTTCGGCGAGCGCAGCGACTACGTGCTGCCGGCCAGCGCCCGCGAGGACGGGGTCGTGGTGCAGGGCTGCGACAAGACCTTCTACGTCTCGCCCTTCCTGCCGATGGACCTGCGCTACGCCTTCACCCTGGCCCCGCCGCGCGAGGCGGTGCGGATCGGGATCGACGTGCACGACGACCAGGGGCGGGTGCTGGCGGCGAGCTTCACGGGACGGCGCGAGCCGCTGACCGACCGGGCCCTGCTGGGGGCGATGCTGAGCCATCCCTGGCAGGTGATCGGCGTGCTGGCGGCGATCCACTGGGAGGCGCTGCGGCTCCTGCTGAAGGGTTTCCGCTTCTTTTCCAATCCCGGCGGGACCGGGGCGGAAAAGAAGAGGGCGACGCCGGATGAACCGGCGCCGGCTTTCCTTTCAAAGAAAAAGGCGGCGCGGGGATGAGCCCGCGCCGCCCAGGGGCGCGCTTTCGGGGAAGAAGAGCGCTTAGAAGACGTACCGGAAGCCCATGAAGAACTGGCGGCCCGGCGCGGCGTACTGGGTGACCACCGGATCGTCGGCGTAGCCGAAGCGGTTGCTGGTTTCGTTGGTCAGGTTCAGCGCTTCCAGGCTCAGCGACATGTTCTTGCTGAACTTGTAGCTGAACGAGGCGTCGACGTTGGTGGTCGCCTCGCTGCCCAGGAAGTCGTTGACCAGCGGGGAGTCGCAGTAGCCGGGGTTACAGCTGCCCGAGGCGATCGGGTACTGGGTGTAGTACTTGGCGCGATAGGCCGTCGACACGCGGGCCGACCACTTGTCGGTCTCGTAGTAGACCGTGAAGTTGAACGAGTCCGGCGAGGCCCCGGTGAACGGGCCGGGCGCCACCACCTGCGGACGGCCGGCGGTGGTCACCACGCCCGAGGCGTTGCGGATCTCCAGCGCGCCCGGATCGATGATGTATTCCAGCTCCGATTCCAGGTGGGTGTAGTTGGCCTGGACGCCCAGCTTGTCGAGGAACCACGGCAGGAAGGTCAGGTTCTGCTGGTAGCCGATCTCGAAGCCGCGGATGTAGCCGCCCGGGGCGTCGCGATACTGGCGAACGTCGAAGGTCTGGTTGTTGATGTAGTCGATCTGGGCCTGCTTCTGGGCCGCCGTGCCGGTGCCGGCGTTGATGCCGGTGATCAGGTCGGCGATGGCCTCGGCCGGCAGCACGTCGGCCAGGGTCGAGGCGCTGACGACGGTCTGCGGGAAGCTGCGGACGTCCTTGTCGAACACCGCGATCGAGATCAGCGAGCCCTGGCCGAAGTACCATTCCAGGCTGAGGTCGAGGTTGATGGCGCGGAACGGCGCCAGCTTGGGATTGCCGACCGTCATCGTGCCGCCGGTCGTGGCGCCCGAGCTGTTGGGCGCGCTGAAGGCGGTGATGCTGGGCGCCAGGTTGGCCAGCAGCGGGCGGGCCATGACCTTGGCCGCGCCGAAGCGCAGCAGCATGTTGTCGGCGATCTCGTAGGCGGCGTTCAGCGACGGCAGGACGTCGGTGTACTTGTTGTCGCCGTAGATCTGACGGTTGGTGTTGGTGAAGCCGTACGACTCCACCTCGGTCAGGGCGTAGCGGGTGCCGACGTTGCCGCGCAGCTCGCGGTCGAAGACCAGGGTGCGGTAGTCGAACTGCACGTAGGCGCCGGTGTCGGTTTCATCGACGCCGTAGGTGTTGGCCGGGTTCGACAGGGTCGAGGTCCGCCAGTCGCCCCACTTGTTGATGCACTCGCAGTTGAAGTCGAACAGCTCGGTGAACTTGTCGAGGTCGGGCGCGAGGAAGGCGGTGGTGGTGCCGGCCGGCACGTCCAGGCCGTGGCCACCACCGCCTTCCTCGCGCCCGACCTCGACAAGTTCACCGAGCTGTTCGACTTCAACTGCGAGT
>JASGDR010000046.1:0-3426 GCA_047607095.1 Caulobacter sp. | reverse complement strand
CAATCTCGACATGGCCGCCTGGGCTCCCTACCGCCTCACCTCGTTCGACCAGGACATCGAGGCCCTAGTGGCGGCGGCGATGGAGCTGCTGGATCTCGAGGCCGGCGCGACCTGCGTGGCCCGCGTCGTGCCGTCGCGCTTGGTCGAGCGCGAGAGCACCCAGCGGGGATAAGTCTTCGTAAAATCAACGACTCATGGCGCCATCCATGCAGTTCACAGCGTATCGGCAGTCCGCTCCTGAGAGGTGGCGATGGCGTCGTGGCGTGAGATCGAGGCGATCAAGAAGGATCGTGCGCTGGCGGGCCGGGTCGTCGCCGGCGTCCTGGCGCTCGGCGAGGATGTGCTCTCGGCGTGGGAGCTGCAGTTCTGCGGGGAGCTGGAAAAGCGTCTGCGCGAAAGGGGTCTGACCACCGGAGAGGCGGAGAGCCTGCTTCAGATCCGGGGCAAAAGGCAGCTGATCAGAATTTTCGACGGCTTCAGCATCAAATCGCTGATCAGCGACTGCTATGATGGAAGGGCCGATCTCAGCGAGCGCGACGACGAACGGATCGTCCGGCTGAAGGCGGTTTCCCCCGACGCGATCCGTCAGGACCGTTTGCCCTGGCTGCTTTATTGCGCGCGCCGGCTGGGCCTGCTCGACGAGTGGCTCGCCGGCGATCTTTGAGCTTCGATTTTCAGGAAAATTATGGCGGAGAGGGTGGGATTCGAACCCACGTTACGCTTTCACGTAAACCGCATTTCGAGTGCGGCGCATTCGACCACTCTGCCACCTCTCCTAAGGGGTCTCGGGTGCGTTTCGGGCGCGCCCTAGAGTGAGGGCGCGATACCTAGCGGCGCCGCCGACGGAGCGCAAGGGCCTGTTTCAGTCTTTTTGTCGCGCTCAGGCCTTGGGGTACAAAATCATCTGGGTGCAGCGGAAAAGCGCGATGGTCTTTCCCGTGCCCTCGGCCGTGACGACGGCGTCCCAGACCTGGGTGTTGCGGCCGCCGTGGATCAGTTTGGCCTCGCAGGCCACGCCGCCGTCGCGGGCCGTGCCCAGGAAGTTCGACTTCAGCTCGATGGTGGTGAAGCCG
This sequence comes from Caulobacter sp., assembly GCA_047607095.1. GTDB lineage: Bacteria > Pseudomonadota > Alphaproteobacteria > Caulobacterales > Caulobacteraceae > Caulobacter. The sequence goes on along the minus strand of JASGDR010000046.1, from coordinate 2,353 downwards.
GTCGCGCCCTCGGGCAGGGAGACCACGCAGCCGTAGCCGCTGGCCGAATCGGCCAGGGCGATGACGCTGGCGGCGTGCAGGAAGCCGTTGGGCGCCATGTGATGGCGCTTCACGTCGAAGCGGCCGCGCACGAGGCCCGGCACGGCCTCCAGCCACTCCAGGCCCAGATGGTCGGGCAGGCTGCCGGCCTGGACGGTGGTGAGGTTGGCGCTCTGGTCGTCGGCCATGGCGAAAACTCCTGATCCTTCGCGTGCGAAGCATTAGGCGCGCCGTAGGCGTCGATGGCAAGTCCGTTTTTAAAGCGAACTTATGTTCCGCGGCGGAAAGCGGACGCCGGCCTCGTCGGGATAGGGCAGCTTGCCCGACCGCACCGCGACGTCGAGGGCGGCGATCGTCAGGGCCGAGGGCGCGGGCTTGTCGCCGGCGCGGCGGGCGACGAACTCGGCTTCGGAGACGGCGTCGCCGGCGTCGGGATTGGCCGTCTTCTGGTCGGCCACGGTCGTCTCGCCGCCGCTCGACAGCAGGCGGGTGTCGCCCGGCAGCGAGAGCAGCCGGCGGGCGTCGGCGAACAGGCCGGCCGCATCGGCGCCGGGGGCGTCGGTGGAGGGCAGGCCGGCGGGCAAGATGGCGTCGCCGACGAACACGACGTCGCCGGCCCTGTAGGCCACGGCGCCGGGCAGGCGGCCGGAAAGGGCGATGGGGTGGAACTCGATCCCGCCCATGATCAGCGGCTCGTCGTCCTCGCGCGCCAGCTTGTCGAAATCCCAGCCTTCCAGGTCGACGCCCTCGGCGCCGAGGGGGGGGACGAGGCGCTGCAGGCTTTCCAGCACGTGGGCGCCGATCGCCACCGAGGCGCCGGTCTCGTACTTCAGGTGGCCCGCCGCCGAGAGATGGCCGGTGTGGACGGCGGTCTCGAGGATCCAGGTCGGGCCCAGATCCTTCTCGCGAATGTCGGCGATGATGGCGTCGACGAAGGCGGTGGAGGTCTCGCCCGTGACCGGGTCGAAGTCGAGCACCGGATCGACGATGGCGCACAGCAGAGTGGCCGGATCGGCCACGAGATAGGTCACACGCCCCGTGGCGGCATGGTGATACGCAGTGATGTCCGGCTGCATGCTTACGCCTGAAGGTCCCCGATTGCCCGGCACCATGACGGCAAGCCGTTAAGCTTCGGCGAACGCCGGAACCGGACTTCTAAGGACGGTCGTCGATGTCGCAGGGGCGCTGGGCGCCGCGCATCTCGGTGGCCCAGAGCGGTTCGATGTAGCGGCCGTCGTCAGCGCGGACGCCGCTCGGGCAGCGCTCGGCGGCCGAGCCGCGGCCGGTCATGTCGAGCGACAGGGCGATCGACTGGCTCTTGCCGCCGCGGCCGTAGCCGTAGGGCCCGTAACCGTATGGGCCGCCGCCGTAGCCGAGGCCGCCATAGCCGTAACCGTAGCCGTCGTAGCCATAGCCCCAGCGGCCGTTCTTGCCGTACTCGGTCTGGCTGACGGCGATGCCCAGGGTGCCGGTCTCGCCGACCGGATAGAAGGCGGTGACGCCCATGTGGCGATAGCCGCCGGTGCCGACGCCGACCTCGACGCTGCCGTGGACCTTACGCTTGGTCGGACCATCCTCGTCGGCGCGGGTCAGGTTCAGCGGGCCGCTGCTGTCGTCGACCGTCTTGACCGGCGAGGCCTTCAGCCAGGCGTCGATCTGCTCCTGGGTGGTGAGCGGGCGGGTGGCGGCGGGCGCGGCCGGCGCGGGGGCGGCTTCGGCCTGGGCGGGGCTGGTCGTCGTCTTGGCGGTGGCCACCACCTCGTCGTCGGCGCCGGCGGCGAAAGCCATCACGGGCGCGGCGAGCAGGGCGAGGGCGGGGATGAGACGGGCGAACGACATGGGACGGATCTCCAGCCCTTTACCGATAAGCGGGCGGCGAAGCTGAATTAGGGCGCGAATGTTGCTCGGACGCAAGGCGTTCAGCGCTTTCTGCGGCGCGCCCGGCTGGCGCTCTCCGAACGCCAGTACTCCGGCGAGAGTCTGAACTTGCCGCGCTGGTCGAACGCGCGGTCGCCGCGCAGGCTCGAAGCCCGAAAAAGGCGCGAGCCCCGCCAGACGACGAAGGCGACCCAGACCAGCGACGCGGCCGCGACGATGATCCAGCCGGCGAGGGCCACGGGCGGCGTCAGATGTGGCCCCAGGAACGCCATGGCGAGCACCAGCAGGCAGACCGGCAGCGGCGCGGCGGCTCTCGGCTTGGCCAGCTTGCGGTCCACGAAGCGTCGGAACCTGAGCCAGGAACGGGTGCGCGCCATCGCCTAAAGGCCCTCCAGCCCCGCCTCGACGGCGGCCATGTCGGGCGGAAGGGGCGTTT
>JASGDR010000045.1:0-4456 GCA_047607095.1 Caulobacter sp. | reverse complement strand
CCGACGACCGCTTCTATCGCTTCCTCGAGCGCAGCTGGATGCTGCAGCAGGCTCCGGTCGCGCTGGCGCTGTTCGCCCTGGGCGGCTGGCCGTGGCTGCTGTGGGGCGTGGCCGCGCGGGTCTGCGTGTCGGTGACCGGCCACTGGTACGTCGGCCGGCTGGCCCATCGGACGGGCCCGCAGAGCTGGCTGGTCGAAACCTCGGGCGTCCAGGCCCACGACGTGCCATGGGCGGCGATCCCGACCATGGGCGAGGCCTGGCACAACAACCATCACGCCTGGCCCGGCTCGGCCCGCATCGGCCTCTATACCGGCCAGGCCGACTGGGGCTTTCTGCTGATCCGCCTGCTGGAGCGACTGGGGCTGGCGTGGAACGTCAGGACGCCGGAGACCTTGCCGCCGAGGCCGGAACTGGCGCGGGCATAGCCCCCTCCGGCCCTCCGGGCCACCTCCCCCAGAGGGGAGGATCTGGCAGGCGCGGCGCTCTTCAAGATGCTCCCCCTCTGGGGGAGCTGTCGCGGATCGACTGAGGGGGCTCACCCAGCCGCCACGATCGCCTTCCACACGGCCAGGGCCTGGCTCATCTCGCGCACGTCGTGCACGCGCACCGCCTCGACGCCGCAGTCGGCGCCGTGCAGGTGGACGGCGAGCGAGCCGCCCAGGCGGTCGCGGGCGTCCTGGGCGCGGGGGTCGATGGCGGCGATGAAGCGCTTGCGGCTGGCGCCCAGCAGCACGCGATAGCCCAGGGCCACGAACCGCGGCAGGGCCGACAGCAGAGCCAGATTGTGGGCCGGCGTCTTGCCGAAGCCGATGCCGGGATCGAGCCAGATCTTCTCGCGCTCGACGCCGGCGGCCATGGCCGTCAGGGCGCGGGCCAGCAGGAAGGCCTCGACCTCGGCGACGACGTCGTCGTAGCGCGGCTCGTCCTGCATGGTGCCCGGCTCGCCGCGCATGTGCATCAGGATCACTTCGCAGCCCAGTTCGGCGGCGACCTCGGGGGCGTCGGGGGCGAAGCGCAGGGCGGCGACGTCGTTCCAGATGTCGGCCCCGGCGGCGACGGCGGCGCGGGCCACGCCCGGCTTCATCGTGTCGATCGAGATGGCCACGTCGCTTTCGGCGCGGATGGCGCGGATCAGCGGAACGACCCGGGCGATCTCGTCGGCCTGCGACACCGGATCGGCGCCGGGCCGGGTGCTCTCGCCGCCGACGTCGAGGATGGTCGCGCCGTCGTCGATCAGCCGGCGGGCGTGGGACAGGGCGGCGGCGGGATCGAAGAACCGGCCGCCGTCCGAGAAGCTGTCGGGCGTGACGTTGACCACGCCCATGACGCGCGGGACGGCATGGATCATGGCCCGCGATGTAGACCCCCGGGGCCTCGCCGTCACCAGCCGATGAAGGTGGTGAAGTCGTCGACCATCGAGGTCCAGACGCTGAAGTCGTCCTCGAGCACGGCCTTGGAGCGGCCGGCGTTGATGTTGACGTCGTACTGGACGTAGGGGTCGCCTTCGTCGTCGATATAGGCCTTCAAGTAGCGGTTCTTGCGGTTCCACTCGTTGATCTTGGACGCCGACATCGGCTGCTTCAGGTCGAAGCTGGCGGCGAACTGGAGGGCCTTGCAGCGCGGCTTGGCGGTGCAGTCGTAGAAATAGACGATGAAGTTCACGCCGGCGGCGGCGCTCTTGATCATCGGGTCGCCGGTTTCGTCGGTGGTCAGCTCGGCCTTGTAGCCGGCGTCCTGCAGCCACTTGGCGACCTCGGGGCCGGTCATGCCGTCCACGTGGATGTCGCCGGGCGCGGCGAGGGCGGCCGCCGGGGCGACGAGAGGGGCGGTGGCGACCAGGGCTCCGGCCAGCAGGCTCAGCATCGACGTCTTCATGCGCGCTCCCTCGCGTTTCAACTGCGAAGGGAAGCTCTACCACCCCCTCGCCCAGGAAGACCAGAACGACGGCGCGCGAACCGGTGGATGACCCGCGGACAAAACAAAAGCCGGACCCGACGGGCGGATCCGGCTTTCGCGGTTTCGAAGGTCTGCCCGCCCCTTAGGCGGTGACGCCCGTGGGCGAGACCGGCACCGAGGCCACGGGGCCGGCCGGCTTCTTCTCTTCGGGCTCCTCGCGGACCGGCGCGACGCCCTTGGTGACGCCGATGATCTCGTCGCCGCTGAGGGTCTCGAACTCCAGCAGGGCCTTGGCCACCGCGTGCAGGTCCTCGAGCTTCTCGGTGAGGATCCGGCGGGCGTCGTCCTCGCCGGACTTCACCAAACGGCGGATCTCGCTGTCGATCTTCTTCATGGTCTCGCCGGAGACGTTCTGGGTGCGCGCCACCGAGTGACCCAGGAACACCTCTTCCTGGTTGTCGCCGTAGGCCACGGTGCCCAGGTCGTCGGAGAAGCCCCAGCGGGTGACCATGTTGCGGGCCAGGTTGGTGGCCGCGCTGATGTCGCTCGACGCGCCCGAGGTGATCTTCTCCTTGCCGAAGATCAGCTCTTCCGCCACGCGGCCGGCCATCATGATGGCCAGGCGCGAGGTCATCTGGTCGTAGCTCATCGAGTAGCGGTCGCCTTCCGGCAGCTGCATGACCATGCCCAGGGCGCGGCCGCGCGGCACGATGGTGGCCTTGTGGACCGGGTCGGCGACCGGGACGTTCAGGGCCACCAGGGCGTGGCCGCCCTCGTGATAGGCCGTCAGCTTCTTCTCGTCCTCGCTCATGGCCATCGAGCGGCGCTCGGCGCCCATCATGACCTTGTCCTTGGCGTGCTCGAAGTCGTGCATGGTGACCATACGGCGGTTCTTGCGCGCGGCGGTCAGGGCCGCCTCGTTGACCAGGTTGGCCAGGTCGGCGCCCGAGAAGCCGGGGGTGCCGCGGGCCAGGGTCTTGACCTCGACGTCGGCGGCCAGCGGCACGTTCTTCATGTGCACGCGCAGGATCTTCTCGCGGCCGGCGACGTCCGGGTTCGGCACCACGACCTGGCGGTCGAAGCGGCCCGGGCGCAGCAGCGCGGGGTCCAGCACGTCGGGACGGTTGGTGGCGGCGATCAGGATGATGCCTTCGTTGGCCTCGAAGCCGTCCATCTCGACCAGCAGCTGGTTGAGGGTCTGCTCGCGCTCGTCGTTGCCGCCGCCCAGGCCGGCGCCGCGGTGACGGCCGACGGCGTCGATTTCGTCGATGAAGATGATGCAGGGGGCGTTCTTCTTGGCCTGCTCGAACATGTCGCGCACGCGGCTGGCGCCGACGCCGACGAACATCTCGACGAAGTCCGAACCGGAGATCGTGAAGAACGGCACGCCCGCCTCGCCCGCGACGGCGCGGGCGATCAGGGTCTTACCGGTGCCGGGAGGGCCGACCAGCAGGGCGCCCTTCGGGATCTTGCCGCCCAGGCGCTGGAACTTGGCCGGGTCCTTCAGGAAGTCGACGACCTCCTGCAGCTCTTCCTTGGCCTCGTCCACGCCGGCGACGTCGTCGAACAGCACGCGGTTCTTGTTCTCGGTCAGCAGGCGGGCCTTGGACTTGCCGAAGCCCATCGCGCCCTTCGTGCCGCCCTGCATCTGGCGCATGAAGAAGATCCACACGCCGATCAGCAGCAGGATCGGCAACATGTTCAGGAACAGGCCCAGCACGTTGAACTTGTTGGGGTCCTGAATCTGGATGTCGGCGTTGCGCGCCTCCAGCCGCTTGATCAGGTCGTCGTTGTTGGACGGCGCGTTGACGACGTAGGTCGTCTTGCCGTCGGCGGCAGTGACCTTGACCTGCTGACCATTGATCTCGGCCTTCTTGACCTGGCCGTTGTCGATGTTCTTCAGCAGCTGCGAATAGCTGGCGCCGCCCTCGCGATGCACGGGGTTGCCCTGTCGCATCACGGTGTAGGCCATGATCAGGACGAACACGATCGCCAGCCAGATGCCCACGTTCCTCAGATTCATACGCGTCGTCTTCCCAAAGCTATCCGCTCGTCGACCCAAGATAGGACGACTGAGGGCGTTTCGCCACGCGCGCGATATCAGGTCGCAGGTTCTTGATCGATGAAGCCGGTCGCGGCTTCGAACCTTTCCCGGATCAGCACGCTCGCGCAGAACGCGCCATCCCTTGCAAGGATCGGGCTAGAGACGTTTCCGGAGGCGTCGACCGCCGCCGGCAGGACGGGTCGGACGGACGCAGGAAAATTCTTCAGCACCAGGCGTTCGGCGGCCGGCAGACGGGCCGAAAGCCCCCCCAGGGCCCGGATCGCGACCGGTTCGCGGGCCGTGACGAGATAGCGTCCGTCCCAGACGCCCGTCTCGCCGGCGGCCAGGACGAGCTCCGCCAGCCCCCCTCGCCCGGCCTCGCCGGCCTCGCGCACGAAGAGCGCGCCGTCGGCGTCGGCGACGATGCGCGCCCCGGCCAGGGTGGCGGTGAAGGCCTCGCCCGCCGACAGACGCGCCGCCAGACGCGCCAGGCGCTCGCCGCGCGGCGGTGTCGTG
>JASGDR010000044.1:0-4615 GCA_047607095.1 Caulobacter sp. | reverse complement strand
GGTCGGCGCACAGGCGCAGCTGCCCCGCGATCCGTTGCAGGGCGTAGTTTTCCTCCAGACCCGGGTCGTTGGCGACGACGCCGACCAGCAGCGACAGCGCGGTTTCCAGCTTGTCGGCGCGTTCCTTGGCCTCGCGCGCCTGCTCCAGCAGCAGGCGGGCGCTGCAGTCCATCGCCTCCAGGGTGTCGGCCAGCTTTTCCGGGGAGAGACCTTCGAGGGCTTCGGGGCGGAGCATCATATTCACCGTGCAGTCGATCGGGTGTTCTGCTGCGTTGAACGGTCGCACCCCGGCCGACGGGGCGGTGAAAATCGCGCCTCCGGAAAAAAAGCCGCCCGCGTCGGCGTGACGCAGGCGGCTCCCTTTGAATAACGGCGTCGTTCCGTGGGCGGCGTCAGGCCGCGGCGCCGAAAGACAGCCCTTCGTAGCGGCGCAGGTGGTGATCGACGGAGCCGAACAGCCCCTCGATGATCGTGCCGCGCTTGAAGTAGTGGCCGATGGCCAGCTCGTCGGTCATGCCCATGCCGCCGTGGATCTGGATGGCGTTCTGGCCCACGAACTTGAGGGCGCGGCCGATACGCACCTTGGCCGCCGAGACGGCCTTGGCGCGCTCGGCGTCGCCTTCGTCGAGCTTGATGGTGGCCATGTAGGTCATCGAAACCGACTGCTCGAGCTCGATGAACATGTCGACCATGCGGTGCTGCAGCACCTGGAAGTCGGCGATGGCGCGGCCGAACTGCCTGCGCTGCTTGGCGTAGTCCAGCGTGCCTTCGTGCAGCTTGCGCAGCACGCCGACGCCTTCGGCGAGGCTGGCGGCGGTGGCCTCGTCGATGACCTTTTCGACCAGGGGCAGGCCGCCGCCCTCATTGCCGATCAGAGCGTCGGCGGGCAGCGAGACGTTCTCGAAATAGATTTCCGAGGCGCGGCCGCCGTCGACGGTCGGATAGTCGCGGGTGACGATCCCGGGCAGGCTCTTGTCGACCAGGAACACCGACACGCCGGAAGCCTCGCGCTGGCTTCCGCCGGTGCGGGCGGTGACGACGAGATGGCTGGCGAACGGCGCGCCGACCACCACGGCCTTGTGGCCGTTGAGAATCCAGCCCGAACCGTCCTTCTTGGCGGTCGTCTTCAGGTCGCTCCAGGTGTAGCGGCCCTGGGGTTCGGCATGGGCGAAGGCGATGGTGGTCGTGCCGGCGACGATGCCCTCGATCACCGAGGCGGCGTTCGCATAGCCCGAATGCTTCATGAAGCCGCCGCCGATGACGACCGTGCCCAGATAGGGCTCGATCACCAGGGCTTTGCCGAACTCCTCCATGATGATCATGTTGTCGATCGCGCCGCCGCCCAGGCCGCCCAGCTCCTCGCTGAACGAGGCGCCGAGGATGCCGAGCTCTTCTGCGAAGGCCTGCCAGTAGTCGGCGCGCCAGCCGCTCTCCGAGGCGACGATCTTGCGCCGGGTCTCGAAGTCGTACTTGTCCTGCAGGAAGCTCGCGACCGTGTCGCGGACCATCGACTGCTCTTCGGTGAAGTTGAAGTCCATAGGGAGCGCTTCCTCTTATGGTTCCCCTCCCCCTTGCGGGGAGGGGTTAGGGGTGGGGGTGTCAGCGCCGATGATCGAAAGTACGCGCTGAACAGCCGATTGCGGGTCGTAGATCGCTAGCTCGTTGGGAATCCTGATCACGACGTAGCCTCGCGCCTCCAGCCAGGCCTGGCGTTCGGCGTCGCGGGCGGCGACCGTTTCCAGGGCATGGATTCCACCGTCCACCTCGACGATCAGCCGATGGTGATGACAGACGAAGTCCACGATATAGGGGCCGAAAGACGCTTGGCGGCGGAAGTGAGATCCGGGGATCTCGGCCTTCTTGAGCACCTTCCAGAACAGCTTTTCCGCCAGTGTCGGCTCGCGACGCATCCTGCGGGCGGATCGATCGGCCCTCTCGGATGTGTGCAGAGCTCCTGGCGTTCGTGCTGACACCCCCACCCCCTGCCCCCACCCCGCAAGGGGGAGGGGAACTGCAAAACTCAGGTTAGCGTCAGAGCCCCAGCACCATCTTGGCGATGATGTTGCGCTGGATTTCGTTGGAGCCGCCGTAGATCGACGTCTTGCGGACGTTGAAATAGGTCGGCGCGGCGCGGTGGGCGAAGTCGGGACCGATCGGATGGGCGTTGTCGCCGTCCTTGGGGAAGCCCCGGAAATAGGGCGCGCCGTAGTGGCCGGCGGCTTCCAGGGCCAGCTCGGTGATCCGCTGCTGGATTTCGGTGCCCTTGATCTTCAGGACGCTGGATTCCGGACCGGGGCCCTTGCCGGCGGCTTCGCCCGCCAGGGTGCGCAGCTCGGTATATTCCAGCGCGGCCAGGTCGATCTCCAGCTCGGCGATCTTGCGCTTGAACATCGGGTCGCGGATCAGGGCGTCGCCGTCGTCCGACAGTTCGGTCGAGGCGATCTGGCGGATGCGTTCGATGCCGCGCTTTGAGCGAGCGACCCCGGCGATGCCGGAACGCTCGTGAGCCAGCAGGAACTTGGCGCAGGTCCAGCCCTTGTTCTCTTCGAAGATGCGGTTCTCGACCGGCACCTTGACGTTCTCGAGCCAGACCTCGTTGACCTCGTGCTCGCCGCCCAGGGTGATGATCGGACGCACGGTCACGCCGGGCGACTTCATGTCGATCAGCAGGAACGAGATGCCTTCCTGGATCTTGGCGTTCGGGTCGGTGCGCACCAGGCAGAAGATCCAGTCGCCGTGCTGGGCAAGGGTGGTCCAGGTCTTCTGGCCGTTGACCAGATAGTACTCCTTGCCGTCGTCGCCGGTGAAGCGCTCGGCCTTGGTCTTGAGGCTCGCCAGGTCGGAGCCGGCGCCCGGCTCGCTGTAGCCCTGCGACCACCAGATCTCGCCCGACAGGGTCGGAGGCAGGAAGCGTTCCTTCTGCTCAGGCGTGCCGAAGGTGTAGATCACGGGGCCGACCATGTTGATGCCGAACGGCAGGATCGGCACGCAGTCGGCGCGGGCGGTCTCTTCCGACCAGATATAGCGCTGGACCGAGGTCCAGCCGGGGCCGCCGTACTTCTGCGGCCAAGCGGGGGCGACCCAGCCCTTTTGGGCCAGGGTGCGGTGCCAGGAGAGGAAGTCCTCCTTGGACATCTCCTCGCCCTCTTCCTGCCGCTCGCGCAGGCCCTCGGGGTAATTCTGGGCGATGAAGGCGCGAACCTCGTCGCGGAAGGCCAAGTCTTCAGGCGAAAAATCGAGGTTCATGGCGGTCTCCCGAACCGGCCGGCTGAGCCGGCCTCTTGTTGTTTCGAGAGGATGATAGGAGCCAAACGAGCGTTTGGAAAGATGACGCTTGGGTCAACGTAAACGTCGTTCACCCAGGATGTGGAATTCCGCTCAGCGGACCTCGCAGGCCAGGCGCGCTAGCGTCAGGGCCGAAGCGCCGCCGACGCCTTCCTCCCCCTCGATCTCCAGGGACAGCAGCGGCGACTTGCCGAGCCTTTCGAGCAGGCGGGCGTGGCCCGGTCCGCCGACGTGAGCGGCGACGGCGTGCGCGATCAGGTCGGGATCGATGGCGTGCAGCACTGCGGCGGCGGCGGCGGCGGCATAGCCGTCGAGCAGGACGGGGATCTTCTGGACGCGGGCGGCGAGGATCGCGCCGGCGACGGCGGCGGTTTCGCGCCCGCCCAGCTGGCGCAGGACTTCCAGCGGATCGGCGAGGTCGCTCTCGCCTCGCGCCCGTTCCACGGCGGCGGAGACATCGGCGGCGGCCTCGGTCCAGTCGGAAGCTTCACCGCCGAACAGGGCCAGGGCGATGGCGGCCGCGTCACGGCCCGCCTCGGCCGCGATGACGCCGGGGATCAGCAGGTCGGGCTGCTTGGCCAGGGCCTCCATGCCGAAGGCCATGGTGGCGGCGCATTCCTTTTCGCTCATCGACGCCTTTTGCCGAGCGTCGGGCGTCGGGCGGTCGATGGCGAGGTCGAAGGCTTCCAGGCCCGCGCCCTGGGCGCCGGCTAGGCGGCAGACGGTCGCGCCGCCCGAGGCGACGGCCTCCAGGCGGTCGCGGGCGTAACCGCGCGGCCCCACGCCCTGGCGGGCGCCGGCGTAGAGCGCGATCACCGGACGGTTCACCGACGGCGGATTGCGCCCGGTCCAGGCCGTCAGCCAGGCGGAGATCTCGGAGAGGCGGCCGCCCTCGGCCGGCGCTACGAAGACGCCCGGCGCCGGCAGATCGGCGGCGAGGCGGCGGATATCGGCGAAAGGCGAAGCGGCGGCGGAAGCGGTCATGGGCGCGGACTTAAACCCGTCCGCGCCCGATGCAAGCGCGTCGCGCAAGAATGTTGCCGCAACGCGTGGAAATCGGCCCGGCGCGATCAGCTCTGGCCAAGCGACTTGCAGGCGCCGTCGCGCTCTTCGACCAGGGCCGACTTGGCGTCGCCCTCGGCGCGGGAGGCTTCGCGCTTGGCGTCCATGCGGGCGGCGGCGGCCTTGTCGTCGGTGGAGCTGTGGCGGCCTTGGCGCTGAGCCTTGATCAGCGACCGCAGGGCGGCGGGATCGGCCTCGCCCAGGGCCTTGGTTTCGGTCAGGCCCAGGCAGCGATTGGCGCGGACGAACTGGGCGTCGCTCAGGCGCT